>DATBYL010000100.1:0-3808 GCA_036513735.1 Candidatus Acidiferrales bacterium | reverse complement strand
TGACATTCCAAAACCGACGAGAATTCCCATCAGCCCGCCCACGAACGAAATCATGGTGGCTTCAATCAAAAATTGGCGGACGATATCGCGCTGGCGCGCGCCGACCGCGCGGCGGACGCCGATTTCGCGCGTACGCTCCAGAATACTGGCCAGCATGATGTTCATGATTCCGATGCCGCCGACCAATAACGAAATCGAAGCGATGGCTACCATCACAATTCCGAAAATGCGCTGGGTGCGTTTTTGTTGCGCAAGCAGTTCGGCGGGAACAATGACGGAAAAATCGTCGGCGCCGCGATGGGAAGTTCCCAGCAATCCGCGGACAACTTCGGCGGTGTCGGGGCTTTGATCGGACGATGCAACCTGCAGATACACGCCGTCAATTTCATCCTTCTGATAACTGTTAGCGTCGGCGAGGCGAAAGATGGTGGTGAATAAGGGCGTATAAATTAAATTGTTCAGATCTTGCGTGGGCAGGCCGGGCATTTCTGTTTGCGCCGTCAACTGCGGCCCGACGACGCCGAGCACATGAAGCCATTGCGTATTTACTTTGACGTATTGGCCGACGGCTTCCTGCCCGCCAAATAAATTTGAAGCAGCCGCCTGGCCGAGCACACAAACGGGCGCGCCAATATCATTTTCTTCCTTATCGAAAAATCTTCCAGCAACAACGCGGAGGCTGGCGATGTTGACGTAGCTAGGCTCGACTCCATAAACGACCGGCATTTCGCGAGCGGGCTTGGGATTTAATTTTGTGGGAATGAAGCGCTTGCGCGCGGTGGTGCCCGTAAGTCCGCCGACATTGGCGCGAATCGCGCGGTAGTCCTGGAACGTAAGGCCCGGCGAAAGTTTGCGCGTTTTTTGCAACTCGGTGGAGTTGTGCGCTTCTTTCGCTTCCACGACGACGTTGCGCAAACCCATTTGCTCGATATACGCCATCACCTGTTGCTGCGCGCCGGCCCCGATGGAAAGCATGGAAACGACGGCAGCAACGCCGAAAATCATTCCCAACATGGTGAGAAGCGAACGCAACTTGTGCGTGGTGAGGTTCTGCAGGCCGAGCTGCATGTCAGAAACGTACTGGACCCAATCGCGTTCCGGCGTAAGAGGAATCAGCGAAGGATGCTTGCCGGATTTGGCGCTCATCGGATGCCCGCTTTCGCGTGAGTCATTTTGCGCCAGCTTTCGCGCCGCCGGGCGCGGAGGCAGCAGCCTCTGGATTCACGAGGGCAACTTCGGTTCCCTCAGGAAGATCTTCAATCACGACCTGGCTTTCCGACATGTGCTTGATGGTGACGACGCGCGGCTCGAAGCCTTTGCCGGTTTTTGCGAAAACGACGGGCTTGCCGGCGCGAATAAAAAGCGCCTGGCGCGGAAGATACAGAACGCTTTTCAACTGCGCGCCCTGAATGATTACCTTAGTCGTTTGGCCGGGACGCAAACGCGGATCGGGCTTATCCAACTGGAATGTGGCGTCAAAATGTTGAGTGGACTCGCCGCCGAATTCTCCGCCGTTCGCGAGTCCGGCAATCGTTTTCACTTTCGCGGGGAAATCCGTGTGAGGAATCGAATCAATTTGAATTATGGCGGCGTCGCCGCTGTTGATATCGGCGCGGGAAGTTTCCGGAATGCGCGAGAAAACTTCCATCTGGGAAATATCCATGATGGTGGCGACGGCGCTGCCGGGATACGTCTGATCACCTTCCTGATATTCAGGAAGAGTCATGCCGGGAAAATTAAAATAAACTCCATTGGTGTTGCTCCTGCGTGCGAACAATCCGGAGATGGGCGCTTTCACGCCCATGCTCGCGATGCGATCCTGCGCGAGCTTCATATCCAGCAAAGCTTTGTTGCGCTGCGCGACAAAGACAGCAAGGTTCGCTTCGTTGGAAGCGACCCGCGATTTGGAATCGTCCTGAAGTTGCGCGAGGCGGCGCTTGGCTTCTTCCAGCGCGAGATCATTTTTCTTCGCGTCAATCGCGCTCTTCAATTCATTCTGGCTGACGTCAAGTTCGGCGCGGCGCACGTCAAATTGCGCGTGCAGCAAATCGACCTGATCTTTTGAACTGGAAATAGCGGAGTCGGCTTTATTTTTCGTAATTTGCTGATCGGCTTGATCGAGATTGGATTGCGCTTGCTCGACATTATATTCCTGCTCGCTGGGATCAAACTCGAGCACTACATCGCCTGCTTTTACTTCGTCGCCGGTTCTGGCGAATTTTACAATTTGCAGAGTTCCCGCGACGGGCGGCGCCATCAACAGCGAAGTTTTCGGCGTTCGGAGTTCGCCGGTGACGTAAACTTTCAGGTCAACATTGCCGCGCGTTACGCGCGCTGTGGGAATCCCGCGGTCCGGCCCTTTCATTTTGGCCAGCGAGTAAGTAATGCCGAAGCCGGCGCCGGCTACAACCAGCACGGCGACACCAATCCGCAATTGCGTTCGCATTTTCATTGCTTGGTGACGGGGTCTTTCAGCGCCACGCGCATGCCCGGTTGCAGGCCGCTGCGAATTTCCACCTGGCCGCCGCCGCGATGCCCAATCACAACGCCGCGCTCGTTAAAATTATTGCTGCCCTTCGCGCCCCGCTCGATGTACACAACGTCGTGACCATTTCTGGTGAACACCGCTTCGTTGGGAACAAGAATTACATTCGGAATTCGCTGGACGGCGATGCGTTCGGTGACGCTCATGCCGGGCTTCAGGCGCGGGTCGAGATGTTCCAACGAGACGACCAGATCAAAATTTTTCACCGGAGGCCAGCCGCCGCTGAAATCAACTTTTGCGAGCGGGCTAATGTCTGCAACTGTTCCCGTAAATTCCTTGTCGGTGATGGCGTCAACGCGCGCCGAAACGGTTTCGCCGGCATGCAGGCGCCCGCGATCTTCTTCGTCGAGATGCGCGGTGATGCGAATGGCGGAAAGATCCGGCAATTGCGCGATGCCCGCCATCGGCCAGGCACGATCACCTTCTTTAAAAGGAGGAGGATTCGAGCCAAAATTTCCACCGGCGCGCCAGTTTTGAAGAAGGTGAACCATGCCGTCCGAAGGCGCGTGGACGGTCAGCCGGTTAATCGCGTCCTGATAATGTTGCACGTCGAGCAAAGTTTTTTCGCGCTTGTGAGTGATGTTTGAGAGATCAGCTTTATTTCCAGCAATATCGGAATCAAGTTTCTGCTGAACTTGTTTTGCTTTCTGCACGGCATCGGCGAGTAGGAGCCTTTTTTCCTCGCCATCGATTTGGGATTGAATTTCGGCTTGCGACGCGTCAAGCCTGGCGCGTTCAACATCGTAATTCGCTTTTTGCAGATCGGTCAGATCTTGTTGCTCGGCGAGTTTTGCCTTCGCTTTTGCATCGTCAATTTGCGCTTCGGCCTGTTTCAAATCCGAGGCGCGCTGATTCAGCGTCATCTGAATCGTCGAAGGATCGAAGACGATGACGACATCGCCTTTCTGAACCGAATCGCCATCCTTCACGAGCTTCAGGATTTGAATTTGGCCCGCATCCGGCGGAGCAAGAAGATCCACGGAGTGCAGCGGCCGAATTTGTCCGCGTAGCTCGACGATATCCACCAGTTCGCCGCGGATTACTTCGGCGGATGGAATCGCGGAGGCCGCGGAAACAGTAGAGGCGTCGTTGTGCGAGCCGAACCATCGCATATACGCCACCGTCGCGCCGGCCACGAGCAAAAGTCCTGCGACCAGAATCGCGCCGCGCCGCCGATGCCAGATGCTCGATTTATTTCCCAACATAATTTTTCCGAATCCTCGCGCTCAATTATTTGAAGTTGCCGTGCTCGCTGCGGCGGCT
>DATBYL010000099.1:0-3685 GCA_036513735.1 Candidatus Acidiferrales bacterium | reverse complement strand
CAGCAGCAATTCAATTGGCGATGTTCCTCGCGAATTTCTATCTCCCATTCAAATTACAATATCGAAAAAATATTTCAGCACTGGCGCCGCTGATCCGCCAAATCTTCATCACTCACGCCGCATACATCGCCGGCGTCGTCCTCCTGTTCTCCGTGATCACTTTCGCCTTCGCACCCGAACTCGCCAGCGGTCACGGACTCGGCCAATTTCTCGCCGCCACACTCTGTCTTTTCTGGTTCGTCCGCATACCGCTGCAACTCTTTTATTACGACAAAGAAGTTCGCCGCGCGAATCGCCTCGGGGACGTCGCCATGACGCTCGCTCTAATTTTCCTAACCATCACGTTCGGCGCTGCCGCAACCGTTTCGCTCCGGTAATCTCCATGACGACGCCAACCAAAATCATCACCGAAGAAACCGCCGCATCGCGCGGTTTCGTTTTCGGAGCAACAATTTGGTCCGCAATTGCAATCGCCAGCTACTTCGACTGGCTTCACCTAGATCTCGTCGAAGTGCTTTTCCTTCTGGCTCCGTGGGTGATCATTCCCACCGCGCTCGCACTCACTCCGGCTCGCGCAAAATCCTATCCAATCGGATTTGTCGGCAGCCAACGTTGGCCATATTTCGTAGCAGCTGCCCTCTGTACAATTTCGTTTCTGCGTCACGCCGGAATCACCGCGGCATTGCTCGCCGGATGCTGGCTCTTGATTTGTCTCTGCATCGGGTGGGGCGGAATAAATCGCCTGCTCGCGTTTCGCGCGGAATCGTTTTTGCAATTCTGCGTCGCGGTGAGCGAATGCTACGTCGCCGTCGGCGGAGTTTGGTTGGTAATGTCTCGCGCCGGATTGCATCCTGCAGGATTTCAAGAACCAATCGTCCTGCTAACCGCCGTCCATTTTCATTTCGCGGGATTCCTCTCGTCGATCTTCGCGTACCTAACGCTCGGCTGGCTCAAACCAACGAAATGGGCAAAGCCACTTCGCATAATTTTGTTGGGGACGCTGCTCGGCCCAGGCCTCCTCGGAATTTCTTTTCTAATCAGTCCGAAACTAAAACTAATCGCCGTAATTCTGATCGTAATCGGCCAGTGCGGACTCGGCGCTGGAATGGCGCGCATCAGCGCGACAATCGCGCGTGGCATTTCTTCGCTCTTACTGATATTCGCCGCGTTGTGCGTCGCAGCTGCCATGCTCTACGCCGCCATCTGGGCGCTAGGCGAATATCCACTCCAACCTATGACGGATCTTTCCCACATGGAGCGCATTCACGGAGTTCTAAATTCAATCGGTTTCAGCGCAATAGGTTTGTTGGGATGGATCAAGCTTCGCACGAAGAATTTGCTGTCATCTTAAGGAGAAAAACAAAATGAGCGAGCCAACTATCTTCGCACTCGGCATCAGTGGTGCATCGGCAATCTCAGTCGGAGTAATGTTCTATCTTCGCCGCCCGCTACGCGCGCTTCTGACTGACTTGTGCGGCACAGCGGACCGCGCCTCATTCTGGTGTGCCTTCTCGAACATCACGTTATTTTTACTGCCGTTACTCTTCATGCTCGATTACAGCCCGGACGATTCGTCCAATTCAATCTGGCTGTGGCCTCTCGCGAACATTTTCAAGCGCGGACTGCTCGGATTGTCGCTCACGGTAGTCGTGCTCGGCATCGTTTTGGGAAGCTTCATCCGCCGGTGTGACGTACGTTCCGTCGCGTCACCCCGCTAATCGGATTCCGCACGCGCGAATAACTGCGTTCGTCTTGCAGGTCGTTGACGGCTCACGGAGGCCGTAAAATGAAAATCGCCATCACCGGAGGCACAGGATTTGTCGGCGCGCATCTCGCCGTTAAACTGGTTCACGACGGTTACGACGTCGCCCTCATTGCTCGCGGCCAGGATCAGCGCAACGCCAAAATCCTGAAATTAAATCACTCGCAATTCTTCGCCTCAGATCTTTCTAGTGTTGACGATCTAGTCGGCGCGTTCGTCGGCTGCGGCGCAATCGTTCACTGCGCGGGAATCAATCGAGAAATCAAAACGCAAACTTACGAACGCGTCCACGTCAAAGGAACTCGCAACGTCTGTGAAGCGGCAAAGCGCGCCGGCGCAAATAAAATTATCCTCGTCAGTTTTCTTCGCGCCCGCCCGAATTGCGGCTCCGCGTACCACGAATCAAAATGGGCGGCCGAAGAAATTGTCCGCGCCTCCGGGCTCGACTACACAATCTTAAAACCCGGCGTCGTTTACGGACTTGGCGACCACATGCTCGATCACCTCAGCCACGCGCTCCGAACATTTCCAGTCTTCGCTTCGATCGGCATGAGCGAAAAATCTATGCGTCCTCTCGCCATCGAAGATTTGGTGGCCGTTATCGAAGCCGCGGTCACGGATCCCCGCCTCGCAAATAAAACTTTCAGCGTTCTCGGCCCCGAAGAAATCACGCTGCGCGAAGCCGCGCGCCGCGTCGGCGAATCGATCGGCAAGAAGCCCGTAACTTTTGGAATGCCGGTCGCGCTGCATTATGTTCTGGCTTGGCTAGCCGAACGCACCATGAAAATTCCCATCACTTCCGTCGACCAGGTTCGCATGTTGTCCGAAGGCATGGTCGAAGCGCTGCCGCCGTGCGATTCGTTGCCGCCGAATTTGCTGCCCAAATTGAATTTCACGATCAAACAAATCCAAAAGGGATTGCCGATGTCCGCCGTGCTTGGATGTCCAGATGGCAGCTGTAGCTTGTAAGCGAAGAAAGATTTATTCGCAGGGACAATCGCCAATTCGAGGCTCACATGAGCACCGCAAAACCGCTCGACATCGTCACCGGAGCCTTCGGATACACCGGAGCGCACATCACGCGTCGCTTAAACGCCGTAGGCAGGGAAGTGCGCACGCTGACCAATCATCCGAAACCAAATGACGCCGCATCGCAAAATATTCAAGTAGCTCCGCTGAATTTCGACGACCGCGCCGCGCTTCAACACAGCCTCGAAGGCGCACAAGTTCTCTACAACACGTATTGGATTCGATTTCCTCATGGGAATAAAACATTCGAGCAAGCCGTAGAAAATTCCCGCACTCTTTTTCAGTGCGCAAAGGCTGCGGGAATCCAGCGCATCGTCCACGTCAGCATCGCTAATCCTTCGGAAGATTCGCCGCTCGGCTACTATCACGGAAAAGCGCAGGTCGAACGCGCCCTGATCGATTGCGGAGTCCCTTACGCCATTCTTCGTCCCACAGTTTTATTCGGCACCGGAGACATTCTCATCAACAACATCGCGTGGCTCCTGCGCCACTTTCCGATTTTCGCAGTTCCGGATATCGGCGATTGCAGCATGCAACCCGGCCACGTCGAAGATCTCGCCGATCTAGCCGTCTCGCGCGGATCGCGAACCGATTGCACAATTGAAGACGCCGTCGGAGCAGAAGCCTACACCTTCGAGGAAATTGTCAGAAAAATTGCGAACGCTGTAGGAAGTCACACAAAAATAATTCGAGTAGGGAAGCGAACTCTGGCTCCAATGCTTCGCGTTCTAGGCTGGGTCACCGGAGACGTCGTGCTAACCGACGAAGAACTCGACGGCCTCGCCGCAAATTTGCTGCTCTCAAAAAGTCCCGCGCTCTGCCCAACCAGTTTCAGCAAATGGCTAACGGAAAATAGTTCTCAGGTAGGAAGAAAATACGCCAGCGAAATTCGAC
>DATBYL010000098.1:0-4962 GCA_036513735.1 Candidatus Acidiferrales bacterium | reverse complement strand
CGATCGTAGATATCGTCGGCGCGGCAATCGGCTTCGAGTTGATGGGCATCGATTACTTCGCATGCTCGGCGCTTAATGTTGGCGGCGGCACGGTGAAAACCGCGCACGGGATTCTTCCCGTCCCCGCGCCGGCAACGGCGGATTTGCTGGCCGGAAAACCGAGCTACGCCAGTTCGATAATGCGCGAACTCGTCACGCCGACCGGCGCGGCAATCGTCTCCACGCTATGCGATGACTTCGGCAAACAGCCCCGCATGAGCGTCTCGCAAATCGGATATGGCGCGGGTACCTCGGAAATAAAAGAACAGCCGAATGTTTTGAGAATTTGCATCGGCGAGTCGGCCGAAAAAGAGATCGCGCAATGGGATGAACAAATCACGGTCATCGAAGCGAATCTTGACGACATGAATCCTCAAATCTACGGCTACTTCGCGGAAAAAGCGTTGGCTGCCGGCGCGTTGGATGTCTTCGCGGCTCCGGTGCAAATGAAAAAAAATCGTCCCGGAATGTTGGTCACGCTGCTCTGTGCGCCAAGTCATGCGGACAAATTGTCTGACCTGCTTTTTTCGGAGACAACGACCATCGGCCTGAGAAGTTACGAAGCAAAGCGCCGCGTTCTTGCGCGCGAGGCAGTCACAGTAAAAACTCCGCACGGCGACGTGCGCATGAAAGTCGCGCGCCTGAACGGACATATTTTAAACGCCGCGCCAGAATTTGATGATTGCCGCCGCGTGGCCGAAGAACATTGCGTGCCGCTGAAGCAGATTCTTTCTGAAGCGGCGCTTGCATGGGAAAATCAGCGTGGAGGCACGCACTAGAAAATGCCGATTCCGAGCACCAAGCCGAAATTTTATTTAACGACGCCGATCTATTACACGAACGGCCTGCCGCATATCGGTCACACTTATTCCACAATTGTGTGCGACACGATTCGCCGTTACAAACGCATGTGCGGATTCGACGTGGTGATGACCACTGGCACCGACGAGCACGGCGTGAATGTCGAACGTTCCGCGAAGGCCGCCGGAATGAAAGAGGCCGACTACGTCAATCAACTGGCCGCCGAATGGCGCAAGCTGTGGGACGAGTTCGGAATTCAGGGCGACGAATTTATTCGCACCACGGATCCTCTGCACGCGCGTACGGTGCAATGGCTTTTCAAGCTTTGCCGCGAAAATGGATACGTTTATAAGGGCCATTACACTGGCCAATACTGCATCTTCGACAACGCCTATATAAATGATGCGAAGCCGGGCGATCCCTGTCCGGATTGTGGCCGCCCAACAGAAACAGTTACAGAAGAAAATTATTTCTTCAAGCTTTCCGAATTTCAGAAACCCCTGCTGGAATTTTACAAACAGAATCCGAATTTTATTCAGCCGGAAGCGCGCAAGAATGAAGTTCTCAGTTTCGTCGAAGGCGGCCTCCGCGATTTAAGTATCACCCGCACTTCAATCAAGTGGGGCATTCCTGTGCCCGACGAATCGCCGCACGTTTTTTACGTTTGGTTTGACGCGCTTACCAGTTACCTCAGCGCCGTGGGCGGCCCGGAATATGCCCGTCGCGGATACTGGCCGGCTAATTTACATTTGGTCGGCAAAGAAATTATTCGATTTCACGCAGTTTACTGGCCGGCTTTTCTGATGGCTGCCGGGCTTCCGCTGCCCAAACAAATTTGGGCGCATGGTTGGCTGCTGATGGATAGCGCCAAGATGAGCAAGTCCACCGGAAATGTTGTGCGTCCGCGGCCCATCGTAAATGTTTTGGGCATGGACGCGCTACGCTACTACCTGCTCCGCGAAACTGTTTTCGGACAGGACGGGAATTTCAGTTACGACGCACTGGTCACACGCTACAACGCCGATCTCGCGAACGGTTTGGGAAATTTGGCCAGTCGCACGCTGACCATGATCGAAAAATATTGCGATTCGCAAATTCCGAAGCCCGGTGACGCATCTGTCGGCGCAGGCGTGGCGGCGGATGCCGAGCGTGTGATCGCCGCCGCGAACGAAGGCTACAATCAATATCAGTTCTCGGTGACGCTTGAAGCGATCTGGAGTCTGATTACTCGAGTCGATCAGCTCATCACCACGGAAAAGCCGTGGACGCTTGCCGGCGAACGACAGACGCGACTCGAAGCAGTTTTATACGCCGCCGCAGAAGCTCTGCGCATCGCGACGATTCTGGCGCACCCGGTAATTCCGGCGGCCACCGAAGGAATTTGGAAATTGCTCGGGCAGGCGGTGCCGCTGCGCGAACAAAAGATCGATGCATTGACGTGGGGCCAACTAAAGCCCGGAATGCGCATTGCAAAACCCGCGGGAGTTTTTCCGCGCATCGATAAAGCCGATGCAATCGAAAGGATGGAAAAAATGGAACAGGAATCGAGCAAGCCCGCAGCAGCGCCCGCAGAACCGGCGGCAACTACGGCGGCAGCCGGAACAACGCCTGCGGCAGCCGCAGCACCAGCGGCTCCGACGAAAATTACAATCGAGGATTTCACGAAAGTCGAAATGCTCGTCGGGCAAATTCAAACTGCGGAACGTGTCGCCGGTGCAGACAAGTTGCTCAAGCTTACTGTGGACATCGGCACAGAAGTCCGCCAGATCGTCGCCGGAATTGCGACAGCTTACGAACCCGAGAAATTAATCGGACTGAAAGTCGTGGTCGTCGTGAATCTCGCTCCGCGAAAACTGCGTGGCGTCGAATCGAATGGAATGATTTTGGCGGCGTCCATTGGGCCGGAAAATCGTCCGATCCTGGCAGGATTCGCCGAAGACGTTCCCGCTGGAACGCGATTGAAGTAGCCGCGAAATCCGGCGCCCAAACAAAAATAAATGGAACTCACAGACTCCCACGCCCATTTGGATTTTCCGCAGTTCGATGAAGACCGCGCGGCGGTAATCGAACGCGCGCGAGAAGCTGGCATTGTCGCGCTTCTCGCGATCGGCACTGGGCCCGGCCCGGAAAAGTTGGACGCCGCGCTTCCCTTTGCCGAACAGCACGATTGGATTTGGGCCACCATTGGAATTCATCCGCACGAGGCTGCGCAGGTCACCGACGCGCACATGGCCACGCTCGAAACTTTGGCGAAGCATCCGCGCGTGATCGCCTGGGGCGAAATTGGACTCGACTACCACTACGATTTTTCTCCGCGCGAAATTCAGCACGTGGTTTTTCGCAGACAGCTTGCGCTCGCGCGAGAAGCGGAATTGCCCGTCGTGATTCATTGCCGCGAAGCGTGGACGGATTGTCTCGCGATTCTGCAAACCGATTGGCGCAGCTCGGGCCTCGGCGGAATTTTTCATTGCTTCACCGGCACGCTCGAAGAAGCGCGCGAAGGTTTGGACATGGGCTTTATGATTTCCTTCGCCGGAAATAGCACTTACCCCAAAGCGCAGAATCTTCGCGATGTCGCTCGCGATGTTCCGATGGAATCTCTGCTCATCGAAACGGACTCGCCCTACCTCGCGCCGCAAACTCATCGCGGCCGGAGAAACGAGCCGGCGTATGTCGCAGAGGTGGCGCAGACGCTCGCGAGTGTGAGAAACTTAGCCGCCGAAGATGTGGCGTCAATTACCACCGCAAATTTTCGGCGGTTCTTTGAATTAAGCATGCCGAATAAATGATGAGCGCCACCGGGCAAGCCCGCACCACAGGGAGACAGGCCATTCCACTGCTGATGGCAAAAGAGATTTTCGATCTTGTCCGCGACGACCTCGCAAAGGTCGAGCAGGAGCTTGCGCTCCAGAGCGGCTCCGCATTCGAGCCTGTTGCGGAAATCGGCAGCTATTTGCTGGGCGGCGGAGGCAAACGTCTGCGTCCGGCGCTACTTCTTCTCGCTGCTGGCTATTCAAATTATCAAGGCACTGCAGCAATTCGACTGGGCGCGGTCGTCGAGCTGATTCACAGCGCAACGCTTATTCATGACGATGTGATCGACGGCGCGCAACTTCGCCGTGGACGTCCTTCTTCAAACGCGCGCTGGGGCAATCACATGAGCGTGCTCGCCGGCGACTGGCTCTACATGCAAGCCTTTCAAATGGCGCTGACCGAAAGAAATTTCCGCGTGCTGGATTTGCTGATTGAGCTAACGCAAAACATGGTCGAAGGCGAGTTGCTGCAACTCACCCACATTGGCCGCATGGATTTAACGGAGCAAGAAGCTCTGGAACTTTCCACGCGAAAAACGGCTTGTCTTTTTTCCGGATGCGCTCGCCTCGGCGCGGTTCTCGGTCAGCAAGATGATTTGACCGAGCAATCGCTTGCGGAATATGGCCACTACTCCGGCCTAGCATTTCAGTTGGTCGACGATCTTCTCGACTTCACCGCATCGCCCGCGCAACTCGGCAAGCCGGTCCTCAGCGATTTGAAAGAAGGCAAAGTAACTCTGCCGCTGATCTACGCGCTGGAATCCGACGGCGCCGCCGGGCGCAAATTGGTGGCGACCGTCCTGGAAGAAAAAGATTTCCGCACCGTGCGCCCGGAACAAATCACCGAACTGGTGATCAGGACTGGCGCGCTGGATCGCGCGCGTGCACTAGCTCACGAGTTCGCCGAGCGCGCAAAAACATCACTGAATGACGGCGCCAACACTGAATATGGCCGCGCACTGATGAGCGTTCCAGATTTCATCCTCGCGCGCGATTCGTAAATTTCGTAATAAGCGCGTGCAGAGCTAGCCCCGATGCTGCCCTTCAAGCTCGTCTATCACGAAGAATACGACCTTCACCTCGGCTCGCATGTCTTCCCTTCCCAGAAATATCGGCTCGTAAAAGAAGCACTCATCGCAGAAAATATTGCCGCGCCGGAAGATTTCCTGAAGCCGGAACTTGCTGCTGACGCCGACGTCCTCCGCGTCCATACCACCGATTACATTCAACGAATAAAATCCCACACGCTCAGCGCGTCCGAACAGATGCTGCTCGAAATTCCAGCGGGCCCGGAAACCGTTCGCGCGTT
>DATBYL010000097.1:0-3820 GCA_036513735.1 Candidatus Acidiferrales bacterium | reverse complement strand
TCGCATTACCGCCGTGAAAAAAAGAACTCTTCCCCGGATAAATTTCCAGCGTGTTTCCGCGCGCGGCGTAATATCCAGCTCCGTCCGGATCTTTTTTCGCGCTGTAGCCGCTGTGACCCAGATATTCTTCTAGGTTCGCCGAATTAATTGCCTGCCCGTTGAAAATCCGTCCGGGCTGCGTATAAATTCCTGTGGTGTGTTGGAAAATATTTCCGGAAAGACGTTCGTCAATCATCCGAGCGTAAACAATGTAGTAGTACGTGAACATCACGATGCCGGTCAGCAGCAGCGCCAGCGTCGTTCCCAGAATCGCCAGTCCCCAGCGCGACGCCCAGAATCCCTTGCCCAACCGAATGCGCAAAAGAAATTCTCCTATCCACGGAAAGCGGGATTTCTTTGGACTATCCACAAATAAATTGTACAGGAAACGGGATGAGGGCGCTGCGAGGCTAGAAAAAACTTCGGCCGAAAAGTGCGCGGCCAATTACCGCGGCGCACGGATTCTCTATTGCACCAACGCCTGGCTGTTCATCGTCGGCGTGAAATGCAAATTTGTCGAATAAACAATCAAATCAACCGGCACGTTGTAATCGATCTGCACGTTGATGCCCTGCGAAGTGTTCTGAATAATTTTGATATTTTCTTTCGTGACGGGCATGCCCTCGTTCTTCGTCTCTTTAAGAATCGCCGCAATCAGCGCGTCGTCCGTCGTGTGATTCACCATCAGGAAGGGCACCTGTGTTTTCAACCAATCTTCAAATTCGTAGTTTGCGTAGTATGGCGGAACTATTTTGTAGCAGACGAAAACAAAAATCAGCAGAATCACAGTCCAAATAATGGCGCGCAACGCACCGCCACCGTGCTGCCCATCCCGTACACGTTTCGCCGGAGCTTCGCGCGGCACTTCGTTTCCGTTGCAATTCATTTGGGAAATCATCCGGCAATCAGGCTAACACCGCGCAACGGCCGTGTCGAGCAACGCAAAATTCCGCATGGCGCGTGAGTAACCTGTCCACGAGGGCAGGCAGATTTGAAGAATGGGTCGGGATAAATGCCTAATACGCCTTCGCGAAAATACCTTTTTCCTTCGACGGCTCGCCGCAGAAAATACACTTTCCGTCTCCGCGGGATTGTTCGAGAGGTATGCAGCGCATCGTGGCTTTTGTTTCTTCCTTAATTTTCGCTTCGCAATTTGCGCTGCCGCACCAGTAGGAGCGCGCGAATCCGGTTTCCACGGCGGCCTTAAATTCCGCGTAATCTTTCGGCTCCATCGTGTGCGCTTCGCGAAACGCAAGCGCCTTCGCGTGCATCCCGGCCTGAATTTCGCTCAGCATATTTCCAACCACGCCCGCAATATCGTCCATGCTTGCGGGCGATTTCCCTTCGCGTCCGGGACGATCGCGCCGCGCCAGCATCACGCTATTTTTCGCCAAATCCTTCGGGCCAATTTCAATGCGCAGCGGCACTCCGCGCATTTCCCAGTCGTTAAATTTAAACCCGGGGCTTACGCCGTCGCGCTCGTCAATTTTCACGCGATAATTCGCGGTATCCAAAGTGGACTTCAATTTCCGCGCGGCTTCGATTGTTTGCGCGCGCTCTTCATCCGTTTTTGCGATGGGCACAATCACAATTTGATACGGCGCAAGTTTCGGCGGCAGCACTAATCCTTGATCGTCTCCATGCACCATGATGATTGCGCCAACTACGCGCGTGGAAAGTCCCCACGAAGTCGTCCAGCAATATTGTTGCACGCCGGTTTTATCCAGATATTTAATTTCAAATGCTTTCGCAAAATTTTGTCCAAGATTGTGCGACGTTCCAGACTGCAGAGCCTTGCCATCGCCCATCATCGCTTCAATGCTGTAGGTTTGATCCGCGCCGGCAAATCTTTCTGACGCCGATTTTCTGCCGGGAATCACAGGAATCGCCGCATCGTTCACCGCAAAATCTGTGTAGATATCCAGCATCTGCCGCGTTTCAAATTCCGCTTCGTCAAATGTGGCATGCGCGGTGTGGCCTTCCTGCCAGAAAAATTCCAGCGTGCGCAAAAATAATTTCGTCCGCAATTCCCAGCGCACCACGCTGTTCCATTGATTAATCAACACCGGCAAATCGCGGTAGGACTGAATCCATTTCGCGTACGCGTGGCCGATAATTGTTTCCGAGGTGGGACGAATCACCAGCGGCTCTTCCAATTTTTCGCCGCCGCCGATTGTTACGACGGCAAGCTCCGGCGAAAATCCTTCCACGTGCGATTTTTCCTTCTCGATAAAACTTTTCGGAATCAAAAGCGGAAATGCCGCGTTCATATGGCCTGTTGCTTTAAAACGACGGTCCAGCGCTTGTTGAATATTTTCCCAAATCGCCCATCCGTAAGGACGCACGATCATGCAGCCGCGAACGGGCGCGTAATCCGCAAGCTCCGCGCGCAGCACGAGCTGGTTGTACCACTCGTTATAATCTTCCGCGCGAGTTGGCAGCTTCTGATCCGACATGCGGCAACACCATTCCTCTCAAAAATTCATCCGATGAAAAACGAATGAACGAGCGTAACGAACGCGTCGCCGGGTGTCAAATTTTCGGGTGGCGCAGCCATTCCTGGCTGCGTGATTTTAGTTCGATGTTATTTCTAATGTCCTGAAGCTTGTATCGCGCGCGCGTGGCCTTCTTCAACTACGGCTTGAAAATCACCTTCTAATTTATCCGCGGCGCTCATATTTGCTTTTAGTTTGGTTACAAACGATTGCACGCGCGGATCGGTCTGCGGCAAATTCGGTTGCGCGTCGTGAAGATTTTTCGCGTCCAGCATCAGCGCTTGCGTGTTGCGAATTAATTCTTTTCCGTGAACAACATAATTTTGCCGCGCGACGACAAGCTTATCCTCCCACGCTTTTCGGCCGGGGAAATCCACCGAAATTCCCTGCAGCGCCATGTTAAAAAGATTGGCGTGGTCGAGCGTTCCCAGCAAATCGAGTTTCTGCGCCGCGTCGTCCATTCGCGCCATCGCGTCCGCGAAAGCGTTGCCGGTGCTGTGTGGTGCTGTTACATCGGAAACTCCGGGGCCAAGAAGGCTGCCGGATTTTCCGGAGACGAGGCCTTCATTGGTGAAAGTATTTTTCGGGGTTGCTTTATCCTGCGCGGCTTTTTCTTCACGATATTTCCGCGCTAGATCGCCGAGCGAAGGCGGAGGAGCTGTTTGAGTTGGCGGAGGATCCTGACTTCGCGCCACGGGACAAATTTGAAGAGCGACTAGCAAAGCTGCGGCGATGCCGATCAAGAAACGCACTCCAATAAAATGACGACGAATCACAATTCCCTCCTGAGCGAACGGCGCAGAATGCGCCAGAACCAATGCTGCTATTTAATTTCGTGTGGAGGAAATGGATAGGAAGTACTGGAATAGCCAAGTGGTTCACACTGGACTGAAGTGAAGGATGGCCTGACGGCGTGGGGTCTATCTGCGCAAAAAGTGCATTATAATGCATGTTTGGGGCGGATTTTGGCGGAAAGTGCATTATAATGCACTTTTTGAGGATGAAAAAAAGAGAGGAAAAACGTCTCAACGCAGTCCCGAATCCCGGAGCTTCGGGATCGGGAGCAGAGACGCAGAGAATGGATTGAGGGAGCGTAGATGGGATATTCGTCCGATGGTGGGTCGGGTTGGGGGCATGCGCAACTGGCACAGGCTCTCCGATGAAGAGCACCGAGACGCACAACCCGCGGAAGCCTATGCTACTTAAGTCCTTTATTTGCATAACGATCACCCACAGATCGCGGCAAGTCCTTCATTTGCATATACATCGCAAATAAGGGGGGGGAG
>DATBYL010000096.1:0-11329 GCA_036513735.1 Candidatus Acidiferrales bacterium | reverse complement strand
GAATCGAATTTCCCGTGTCCGTGCCGAGTCCAACCATTCCGAAATTTGCGGCAATGCCTGCCGCGGTTCCTCCGCTCGATCCCGCCGGCACGCGTTCCAGGTCGTAAGGATTTCGCGTGATTCCGGCGATCGAACTGACCGTCACATAAGGACTGAACGCCCATTCCGCCATATTCGATTTCGCCAAAACAATTGCGCCGGCTTCGCGCAACTTCTTCACCATGAACGCATCGGTCGGTGGAACATTTCCTTTCATGGCCAGCGATCCGCCGGTCGTCTGCAAATCGTAGGTATCGTAATTATCTTTCACGATCACTGGAATTCCGTGCAGCGGACGCATTTTCCCGGTGCGTTTGAATTCCTGATCCAATTTATCCGCTTCGGCAAGCGCGTTTGGATTGATCAGCACGATCGCATTCAACCGTGTGGACTGATCGTAGGCGCGAATCCTCCGCAAATATTCTTCCACCAGTTGATGGCTCGTTAATTTTCCAGCGCGCATCGCCGCATGAGCTTCAGCGATCGTCGCTTCCATAATTTGAAGATTTCCGCGTCCAATTGATGCCGCGCTCTTTTGTTGCAAAGCATCTTTTGAAGACGCTTCGCCGCGTGCGCCGATGCCGCCTGCGCTAATCCCACCAACAATCGCGGCAGTAATTGCCACCGCTGACAGGAGCGCGCGTCGCGCCCGCCAAACACGATTCGTCATCCTTCCTGCTTTCTCAATCTTCCAAGCCCTTCCGTTGGCAAAGATCCACTCAGCTCAAAACGACTCCGCAACTTTTACCGCTACTTTGCGAATCGCATCCACATTCTCCGGCACTCCGCGTTTTCCCGTCATCAAATGGATATTCAGCAGAGCCTCCTTCTTCAGGATGATGATTCCCGCTCCATCGTCCATCAAAGCGCTGAACGCATTTTTGCCCAGTTCAGGTTCGTTTTTCGCTTGCGAAGTTTTATCGTCAAACGCTTGCTTGCGATTTGCTTTGAAACTCATTTCGCTCGTCGCTGAAAACGCGGGCGCCTGAATCAGAAGTCTCGTCTTATTCGGATCCGTTCCCGGATCGCCCCACATGCAAGACAAGCCGCCCTTCGTTTCTTGCGAGATCTGGCCGGCGCCTACGATTGGCGTGACGTCGCTTGGAGTCAGAAGGCTGCACATATGAATTTCGCGCCCCTTACCTTTTTGCGCCGAAGAAATTCCGGGCGTCATCGCTATCGCCACAACGAGCACCGCTGAAAGAAATACTGCGCATCGCCGAATCAAATTAGTTTTCACCAAGGCCTCCAATTTGAAATCCGTCTCTCTGTCAGCTGAACGGGCGCGATGTTAGCAAATTTTGCACTACACGCAAGCACTCAATATAAATCCACGTTCGATCTCGAAGCGGCGCTGCCGAAACACTTGCACGCTCGGAAATTTCGCGGCAGCATGTTGCGCATGACTACCATCGTGCTGCTCACCATTTCTAATATCTTTATGACGTTTGCCTGGTACGGCCACCTGAAATATCGCCAGGCGCCGCTCTTCAAGGTGATTCTGATCAGCTGGGTCATCGCGTTCGCCGAATATTGTTTTCAGGTGCCGGCGAACCGGATTGGCTCTTACGAATTCAATGTCGTCCAACTGAAAACGATTCAAGAAGTGATTACGCTCACCGTGTTTTCAATTTTTTCCGTCCTCTATTTGGGCACGGAACTGAAATGGAACTATTTTCTGGGCTTCGCGTTGATGGTTGCCGCGGTGTCTGTGATTTTCAAAAAGTGGTGACATCCATCGCGATTCTGTCGACGCTGCTGTTATCGGCTGCAGCACAAAAAACTTCCGGTCTATTGCCGCGTTCCAATTCCGCAACTCACACTGATTGTGTCCGGTCCTCTCAATCCACCGCCGGAGGCAAATAATGCCCGATCGATCGAGCCCTTCATACGTAGGCAGCGCTGTGCTTCCTGGCAAAAGTTCCGCGCCGCACCAAAAAAAGCGCGCGGTGCGCCGAATCCAACTCGTTGCGACTGCCGAAGTAACCGCGCGAGACACGGATACTCTGCTCTCTGCGCGCATGTCCGAACTTGGACTCGGCGGCTGTTACGTTGATACGCTCAGTCCATTTCCCGCTGGCACGCTCGTTCACGTGCGCATCATTCGAGACGGCGGCGCATTTGAATGCGAAGCCAAAGTCGTCTACATTCACGGAGGTTTCGGCATGGGCATCGCGTTCACAAATATGGCTCTCGATCAACGGAGGATGCTGGAAAACTGGATCGCCGATCTGCTCATGCAGTACAAGTAGCCGTCGCGGATTATTTCTTTGCGATTGCCTGCATAGTTCCCAGTCCAAAGTTCAGAGTCTAGAGTCGTGAGTTCTCGATCCATGAATTGTGCTTGTCGACGGATTGCGCGAGGAAGCCTCGGATTGGGACAGACCGCCCTGCGACAGATTTTTCGCGGCGGATTCGTAGGCCACGACGCGGAGGTCGCGAAAGATACTCGGACTGAAAACAGATTCCGCACCCGCTTGTTTCATGATGCGGGGTAGACTTTTTCGCAGATCCCGATAAATCGTCCACATTTCTTGCACGGCGGGTTGGCGGGACGGTTTCACAAACATATTGCGGAGTTCTACGAGAACATCGCCCACCTTTCCATTGTGAATTCTGGGATCGATGCCATTCAGATCGCTTAACGATTTTTGGAGGCGGTGGGTCACTGACTCGCAAACGAACCATTGGCGTTGATGATTCCTCACCAGCCTATTGCATGCGACTGACAGGCCCAACTCAAAAGGCATGTTGAATCGGGGCGTTTGCGGGGCGCGTCGATCTAATTCGACCCGCGAAAGATCGTGTATCGAATATTGGCAAGCCTGGATCAACTCCAGGATTTTATCGAGCCGGTCGAAACTTTTGCGAATCTCAAGCGTCGCTCGCGGTGCAAATCCGAAAGCGGCAACCCCGGCGATATAGGCCAGAAACAGTTTTTCAAATTTCTTGTCGTACGGGACGTTCAGAAATACTTCAGGCGGCGCGCTTTGCGACTTTGGCACGCGAATTCCTCTTTCGCGGAGCAGCTGCGTGCTTAGAGGTATTCCGACGCAAAGAGTGAACTAGTTTTATAAGCTGATCTACACGACGCCGTGGCATGCCGTAGATCTCGCCCAATTCGTGTGTTGTTATGCGCCGTGCTCTGACGATTACTGGTTTCTGCAGCATACAGACATTGTACCGCCGTAGGTTGAAAACTTAAAGACGAATCCGACGATACTGACACGAACGTGCGATTACCGCATTTGCGTTGAGGTTGATGTATATGCGCGTCGGTAATTGCCGTTCCGCCCGTGACTGAGTATGATTCGCGGCGTGGACGGAAGTTCGTTTTCCAGGGGAGACCGGAATGATTCGACACGGGATTGGCAATCGCAGAACACTGAAGCACGCAGCGGCAATTTCTTGCGCATTCATAATAGCGTTGGTTCTGGTGAGTTGCTCATCCGCTCCCAGCGCGCCGGACGCCGCGCTGAATTCGCTGAGTGCGGATCGCTTGCTGGCGAATATCAAAACGCTTTCGTCGGATCAATTTGAAGGGCGCGGGCCGGGCTCAAACGGCGAAACGCTTACCATCAAATATATGGAGGATCAATTTCGCGCGAATGGACTTGAGCCGGGAAATCCGGACGGAACATTTTTGCAGAACGTGCCCTTGGTGAGCATCGCGCCACAGGCGCCAGTGAAACTTGCTTTGACGGGACACGGTCAGACTCTCTCGCCCACATTTCCGAACGATTTCGTGGCTTGGACGAAGCGCGTCGTCGATAAGTCTTCGATTGATGCGGACATGATTTTTGTTGGCTACGGAGTACAGGCGCCGGAATTTAATTGGGACGATTTTAAGGGTGTGGATGTGAAGGGCAAAGTGATCGTGGTGCTGATTAACGATCCGCCGGTGCCGGATCCGAACGATCCAACCAAGTTGGACCCAAAAACTTTCGGCGGTAACGCCACGACCTACTACGGCCGCTGGACTTACAAGTATGAAAAGGCGGCAGAACTTGGCGCCGCGGGATGCTTCATTATTCATGACACTGCGGGCGCCGGATATCCCTGGGAAGTGGTACAGAACGGGCGCAGCGGCGAACAATTTACTTTGAATACGCCGGACAAGGCCATGAACCGTGTCGCAATTGAAGGTTGGTTCAACGGAGATACCGCTGCAAAACTTTTCAAAATGGGCGGACAGGATTTGGCAGCGCTAAGGAAGGCCGCCGTGAGTAGAGATTTTCATCCCGTGGCGCTGAACGTTCACGCGAAACTGGATTTGACGAACACGCTGCGCACCGTCGATTCACACAATGTGGTTGCGAAAATTACGGGCAGCTATCCGAAGCTGAAAGATGAATATGTGATTTATTCCGCGCACTGGGATCACTTCGGTATCGGGCCGGCGGTGAACGGCGACAAGATTTATCACGGTGCGAAAGACAACGGAGCGGGTAGCTCGGCACTTCTGGAAATTGCGCGCGCGTACAAGCAATTGAAAACGCCACCGAAGCGCACCATGCTTTTCCTGAGTGTTACCACGGAAGAACAGGGCCTGCTGGGTTCGCAATATTATTCAGAGCATCCTTTATATCCGCTGGCGCGGACCGCGGCGAACATCAATATGGACGGCATGAACGTGTTGGGCCGAACCAAGGATATCGTGATGATTGGCCGAGGTGTCTCCACGCTGGATCAAATCGTGGACGACCTTGCGAAGAATCAAGGACGCACGGTGAAAACTGATCCGGAGCCGGAAAAAGGTTTGTACTACCGCAGCGATCATTTTAATTTTGCGAAGCATGGCGTGCCCGCATTTGATCCCGACGAAGGCGTGGACTACGTCGGCAAGCCCGATGGATGGGGATTGCAGATGCGCGATAAATATACGAACGAGGATTACCACAAGCCGTCTGACGTGATTAAGCCCTACTGGGATTTGAGCGGGGCCGTCGAGGACTGCCAATTGTTTTTGCTGGTCGGGTACCAGATCGCCAACGCCGCCCAGACGCCCCAATGGAACGCGGGTTCGGAATTTAAGGCAATACGGGACGCGTCGCTGAAAGACGGTCAAAAGTAGAGATAAACGGGGCTAAAAATACAGGGAAATATGTATCCCAATGCGAGGTCACGAATCGTAACCTGTTCAATATGGAACAGCTTAGAGGTGCAATTTCTTGCACACTGAGTCTCTTTCGGCTTGACAGTAATTCCAGATGCACTTAGGATAATTACGGAAATCTTTCGGAGGTCGATGTGAAAAAGCGAGTCCAGATGTTGGCAATTCTAGCAATGGCAGCAGGTTTGGCGGCAATGCCGGCAATGGCGGGCCCCTCCTCCGCCCCGGTGGGTATTGTCACGAGCGCGCAACGCGCGGTGGTAGGCCGTGTGAACGCGGTTGACGGTACGAGCCTTTATGATGGCGACGTTCTTAGCACCCAACCGACCGGGGCACTGCGCCTGCAATTTGGCGGTTCGCAGATGGTGCTGACCGGCGGCACGCAAGTTTCTTTGAATAAGACGGATGCTGGCGTGACGGCTACGCTGCTTTCCGGATCGATTCGATTCGCGAGCGTTCCCGGCTCGCTGCTGGAAGTCCGCACGCTGAAGGCTGTAGTGATTCACTCGAAGGGCGATCAACCGGCAGTTGGAGAGTTGAGCGTCACCGGTCCTTCGTCATTCCAGATCGGTAGCACGAAGGGCGCGCTCGATGTTTCGGTGAATGGCGTGGATCACACCGTAGACGCATCGACCGCTTACAACGTGAACCTGGACGGCGCGGCGGATAATGGCGGTAACGGCGGTGGACAAAATTCTCCTCGCGCGGCGGGAACCAGCGGTGGCATCTGGATCGCGGTTGCGGCAATCGCAGCCGGCACCGGAGTTGCGATCTGGCTGGCATTCCGCAGCCCGAGCAGACCGTAATTTAAACTTCATTTAAGATTTTCGAGCGGGCGGAACCTAACGGTTTCGCCCGTTTTGTTTTTGTGAGAACAATTTCCGCGCTAGTGGACTTGTTCGGTGCCGCGATCCGCCTGGCTTAGCAGCGTCAATTCAGGATCAATCAGAATATGCTTCGGTGAAACGTGGGTCGTAAAGCGGAATGGCGTGTCCGCACCGCTGGTTGACACGTGGCCCAGCAGAATTGGCTTGCCGCCAGAGTAACTCGCATAGAGAGGGACGCTGGCGAGGAAATCACCCGGCACGTTCGCTTGATGAAGAACGCCCTTCACCACAAACTGATCCGCTGACGCGCCGTGTTGCACCGTGAAGTCCACTTTATATTGAGGAATTCCGGTCCCGCGAACATACTGATCGAAGAACCAGTCCATTGAATGCCCGCCTTCCAGGTCCATGCTGGGCAGCATCACTTTTTCCACGGCGCTCTGCAAATCGTCGGTGGTCAGCACGGCATCGCGATGCGATTCCGCCAGCCCACGAAGCAGCGCGACGAACCGAGCGTCCGGATCTTTCGCCTGCGGATCGCGCAGCATCATGTGCAGCATGTGAAAAACCCACGTCGCTTTCGCGTACACAACTTCTTCGTATCCCTTCGGATTCACCGACGAATTCAATCGGAATCCCAGCGTCAGCGGGCCTGACGAATCGATGTTGATATCCTTGCCCGGAACTTTGGAAAGAAGGCTATCGCGATATCGCGCCAGCCAGATATTCAGCGCGTGATCGGAATCCTTGCGGCTATCGGCGAAAAGCAGCGAGATATAATTTGCCAGCCCTTCGCAAATCCATTGATCGCGATAGCTGTGCCACACGACCAGGTTGCCCCACCATTGATGCGCTACTTCGTGGTACGGAACAATTTCAGTGAAATGATCTTGATGCGCCTCAGTCAATCCCAATCGGCGCTGCGCTTCACGCGAAAGAAATGAAAATGTGGGCAGATAAATTAATCCGGGCCAGCCCTGTCCGAAATTTCCGGGAATCTGCGAAACCTCAAGTTGCTTGTAGGGAAATGGTCCGCCGTATCGGCTGAAAAATTGTGTGGCTTGCCCAATCTCGTCGCCCAGTCTATGGATCACGATCGTAGCATCCGGCGAAATATTGGCAGTCGGCATTTTCTCCGTCAGAACCTTCACCACATTTCCGTTCACGCTGGTTGAAGGAAACGGAGTTTGAATCACCGGGGCGCGAAGCGTCGGCTGAAGCGCCTGATCGAGCCGCGCATTTGCGAACAGGTCAATTTTCAGTCCGGCGGAATCAACATTGAATTCGCGATACGCGCCAAGATTAAATCCAGCCACGAAAATCGGTTTGTCCGAACGCCAGTGCGCTTCGCGCCAATCGCCATCTTCTTTCTCGTCCAGCTTTTCACCGGTGGCCACCAGTTGAACCGCCTGCGGCCACTTGAAACTCAGATCGAACGTCGCGAAAGAATCCACTCCGCTGATGTGCGGATACCAACTGCCGTGCTCGCCCACCACAAAAACTCCCACCGCCGCCTGCGTGATCACATGTCCGCGATACGTTGCGCGCAGACGAATGGTCTCGCCGGTGGCGGTTGGCTGCGGAAGAATCACTGTCAGCGAGTCGTCTCCTCGCACCGCGATTTCCTGGCGAATTCCCGGCTCACTCTGAAAAAATTCCAGCGCATGCCCGGCGTCGTCGGTTACCGAATCCACGCGCAGAAATTTGGAAAGTTCCAGTGGAACGACGCGTTCGCCCGCGCGCGCCGCGCGAATCGTCAGCGTCGCTGCCCCGGTAAGTTCCAGATCAGGCTGCACGGTTGTGTCCAGCGCGTATCGCTCCGGAATAAAAGGAGCCGCCGGCTCCGTGGTGTGCGGCCGCGCGAAGGACGTCCAGAAATCGTAACTCATCTCGCCGTCCACGGTTTTCGGCTGGCCCAGCACAACTTGCTCGGCGCGCCGTTCGTCCACCAGCGCGTCAAACGGCCCTGTTTTCGATCCCAAAACTGCCGTGTAGAAATAAGGCATCGGATGTTCGGAAAGCAGATCGGTAAGGATGCGCAACGAATGCCAGGGACCTAAAGTTGCTACGGTCGTGTCCCACTCTTCGCTAATGCCGGCGTCGCGTTGCGGCGTGATATTTGCTTCGTGCAAGCGCGAAAGAATTTCGGCGGCGGTGTCATCGTCAAAGCGGATGTAAATCCCGGTGAAGTCTTCGTCAATCACCGCCGTGCCCAGAAACCGAGCGGCCGACGCTTTTTCCGTCGGGTCGCGCGGAACGGTCAGAAGTTTGCCGCGCCCGGTAAAAACCGCTCCAGTAATTTTCCCCTGAAACGGTTGCAGGAACGCCAGCTGACCCTGCGTAAACGTTAGGTGCACTGCGTCATGACGCAGATCGAAATCGCGCACAGTATAAACTTCATCGGAATTTACCTTAAGCGCGTTCAGCGCGTCGTACATCGCATGTGCCGGCCCCGCCGAAGCTGCCGCCGGTTGCACTGTTATAGACGCTTCCTGCGCGAACACGCCTCCGCAATTTGCGGCGCCTAAAAATAAAACTCCGACCCGGAGAAAATTTTTCACGTTGTCCCACTGTAGCAAGTAGGGCAACCACCGGCAAGCATCCGCAGAACCGCACCGGCTCGTCCGGTTAAAATGGAAGGATGCGGATTCGTGGCGCCATGACCGTGCTGTCATACGTGTCTTTCCTCGCGTTCAGTTTCGCTCTGTCTGGCGCGATGAATTGCGCCCACGCCGACACCATCATCCTGAAAAATGGCCGCCGCATTACCGTCAATGTCGCCAAAGAAACCGCCGACCGTGTTACCGGAGAAACCGCTGCCGGTGAAATTTCTCTGCCCAAGTCCATGGTCGAGCGCATCGAGCATGGCCCCGTCGACATTCCCACTTCGGCCAATCGCACGAACACATCCTCCGGCGCATCCACCTCCACCAATGAATCCGCGAAAGGCATCGGCTTTGACGGCCCCGCCACGCAATCCGTTTTCGTGATTGACGAGCGCATTGCCCGCGGCGTAGTGCATGACGGTTCGATCGATCATATTTTCATCGCACAATTGGAACAGGCGGCGGTTGCTGGAACGCCTGACGCCGCAAATCGCGCTGCCGCCGCACACGAAGCTGCTGCTGCGTTTGAAGCCAATAAAGGTAATTTGGATGCCGCGGCCGACGAGGAATCCCAGGCGCTCCGTTTCGTTCCCGATAACCTGAATCTTCTGATGGACGTCGCCTTCGGACATTTGCGCCGCAGCGAATATTCAAAGGCGCTCGATTATTTGACGCGCGCGAAACGTCTCGCGCCCGATTCGCCCGATGTTGCCAAGCTCCTCGGCTGGTCCGAATACGGATTAAATCGCATTCCCGAAGCGGTTGCCGAATGGAAACGCGCGCAAAAACTGCGTCCCGAAGCCGACGTGGCGCAAGCGCTTGAAAAAGCGGAACGCGACGCGAAAACGGAACAGGATTTCCGCGAAGGGCAAACGAGTCACTTCGTTCTGAAATATTCGGGCGCCGCCGAACCGCAACTAGCAAGCGAAATTCTGCGCACCCTGGAAATACATTTCGATCAAATCAGCGCCATGCTGAATTATTCTCCGCCCGAACCAATCGGCGTAATTTTGTACACCGGCCAACAATTTGAGGACATCACCCGCGCCCCCTCCTGGGTCGGCGCAATCAATGACGGCCGAATCCGCGTCCCCGTGCAGGGCCTCACGACGGTAAACGATCAACTCTCGCGCGTTCTGCGTCACGAACTCACCCACAGTTTCCTCCAACAAAAAACGCGCGGACGTCTCCCCGCATGGCTACAAGAAGGAATCGCGCAATGGATGGAAGGCCGCCGCTCCAGCGCCTCCGCCACCGGATTGCTCGCCACCTACGATCAGCACTCCGCAATTCCACTCAGCAGCCTTGAGATTTCCTGGATGCAATTAAGCAACACCGGCGCCGCCTTCGCATATTCCTGGTCCCTCGCCGCCGTCGAAACAATTCTCTCCAACGGAAACATGTCCACGCTAGTCCAACTTGTAGACGCCGTAACCTCCACCGGCTCAACCGAATCCGCAATCCGCGAAGTCCTCCACGAATCCTACGCCGATCTCGACAAACAAACCGCCGATTACCTTCGCGCCACCTACCGGTAGGATGTAGGGGTGCTGCTCGCTGCGCCCTCATCCGAATCTTTTGAATTTGCTCGTGAACTTGGTGTCATCCCGAGCTCCGGTGTCGTCGTTGCCGACAGGGCGCGATTCGCTGCGGCCCTGCGGCACTGCAAAAAAGGACCTACTTCTTCTTTGCTTTTTTTCCTGTCTTCCTCAGCGCCCTCTGCGCCTTTGCGTTGAAGACACTCCACCTCATCTATATATCTCCCATGCGTAATTCCCCCTCACTTCTACGTATACTCTCCGGATGCACGCCCACGCGATGCCACTTACTGGATCAGCAGAAGCTGAAGCTCAGCGGATCGCAAAAGGCCTGCGCTCGAAAGATCTCGCCGTACTGAACGAGCTGATCGACTGGTATCAATATCGCTTGGCCCGATATTTATTTTATGTCACCGGCAAACGTGAAAATGTCGAAGATCTCGCGCAGGAAACCTGGGTGCGCGTTCTCGAACGAGGAACGCAGTACGACGGCCGCTCGCGATTTGAACCGTGGCTTTTTTCCATCGCGCGCAATCTCGCTTTCGATCAATTCCGCAAGCGCCGCGCATTCAGTCTGGATACTAACGACGCCACGGATTCCAGCGACGGCGCATCCGCGCGCGAACTCACCGCCGAAAATCAGCCCTCGCCATTTCTCGCGGCCGCTCGCAGTGAAGATGCCGCCCGCCTGGCATCCGCAATGGAATCATTGGAGCCGATTTATCGCGAAGCATTGCTGCTCCGGTTTCAGGAAGAACTTTCGCTTCAAGAGATTGCCGGAATTACCGGCGCGCCCGTGACCACCATATCTTCGCGGATTTATCGCGGCCTGGCTGCGTTACGTTCCGGATGGCAGGGAGGTACGAATGCAATTTAGCGATCACGAACGCGCCCAGCATCTCGCCGATAAAGCTCTGGTCGAAGGAATTTCAGGCGGCGATCAGCAATGGTTGGACGATCACACGAAGAATTGCGCGGAATGCGCCGAGCACGTGCAACTATCCGCAAAGATTGTGCGCGGATTTAACGCGTTTTCTCTTGAGACTGATCCTGCGACGAATGGCCGCGTGCAAGATGCAGTTGCGAAGCGTGCGATGGAAATCGCTCGCGCCACAACCCCGGAAGAAAATAATGTCCTCAGTTCTTCGTCAACGAACCCGCGCGCCCAAGTCCCCAGCACAGCGCGCGGAAAAATTTCTCCGTTCC
>DATBYL010000095.1:0-2095 GCA_036513735.1 Candidatus Acidiferrales bacterium | reverse complement strand
CGCAAACTTGACGGGTCCATATCACGATGCTAGATTTCGCTCCTGCGCGACAAACGCGGGGGTTTTCACTGAGTCGGCGTTCAAAGAAACGCAATTCCACCGGTATCAACCGCCGCGAATTCCTGCAATATTGTCAGGCCGCACCTTTAGCTTTTCTACCTGCGACGATCTCTTCGTTTCCATTCGCGCCGTCATATTCTCTGAAAGAATCTAACGCTCCTGAGGAATTTCATGTCCACCCTCACTATCGCATGCCGCGGGGAATCGACTCGATATTGCGAAAAGTGCCGGCGGGTTTTGACCAGTTTGTCACCGAAAAATATCACGATCACGTGGCCCTAGTTTTGAGAGAGTGGCGTTCGCAACTTCTCCAAGCTCCTCAGGATATCGGAACATTTGGAAAGATTTTCTCCACGGATTTTTTCGGTGACTCGCCAAAGCCAACCGCATGGAGGCCTGTGTACGAAACTCCCGCTATTCAGGTGCGGAAGGGGCAGTTCGCGAGCGCACCAATGTTGGAGCGGAATGAATTTCTTGCGGAATGGCGTGCTTCATTAAGTGGTTTCTCAAAAATCATCACCGCTGAGTTTCAGGTTATATCGATCCACTCCACGCGCGAACCTGGGTCTGTGTCCGAGCAATCTCAACTGCTGGAAACGGTGGTCCGTTTTGAATTGGTGGGCACCGGGCAGGATTTCTACCGCGAGCAGCGTGTCGGCAACTGGCAATTATCCTGGAAGCTCTCTCCATCGCAAGAATTGCAGCTTCGAAGCTGGAAGGCCATTGAGGAAACGCGCAGCCGCTCCATGACTCCCGTGTTTGCCGATGTAGCCAGACATGCATTTGGCGGGAATCCGTCGTACGCTGCGCAACTGCTTCATGGCACGGATTATTGGCGAACGGTACTTGATGGCGCGAGCAGTATCGATATTTATGGACACAACGGAATTTCCGTGGCCGACATTGATGGTGATGGCTTTGACGATCTTTATGTTTGCCAGCCTGCCGGACTTCCCAATCGCCTTTTC
Source organism: Candidatus Acidiferrales bacterium (assembly GCA_036513735.1). GTDB lineage: Bacteria > Acidobacteriota > Terriglobia > Acidiferrales > UBA7541 > DASTCZ01. The sequence continues at coordinate 1,067 of DATBYL010000095.1, read as the reverse complement.
CGGAACCGCGGGGACGGCACGTTTGAAGACATTACCGAGTTATCCGGGCTGGGAGTTCTGGAAAATACTGCGTGTGCCCTCTTTGCGGATTTCGACAACAGTGGGCGCCAGGACGTAATCGTAGTGCGTTCGAACGGTCCGCTGCTGTTCCGCAATCTGGGCGGAGGAGAATTTCGCGCAAGGCCGGATGCGTTTCGTTTTGAAAATCCGCCGCGAGGCACGTTCACCGGAGCCGCGCTCGCCGATTATGACCGCGACGGCTGGCTAGACATCTATTTTTGTCTTTACGCGTTTTACCAGGGCACCGACCAGTATCGCTACCCGATGCCCTACTACGATGCCGAAAATGGTCCGCCCAATTTCATGATGCGCAACAATCGTGACGGCACTTTTGGTGACGTTACGAAACAATCGGGCCTCGATCAGAACAATACGCGTTTCAGTTTCTGCTGTGCGTGGGGGGACTACAACGGCGACCAGTGGCCCGATTTATACGTGGTAAACGATTTCGGACGCAAAAATCTCTACCGCGCCAATGGCGATGGCACATTTACAGACGTCGCCAGAGAAGCCGGAGTTGAAGATGTGGGCGCCGGGATGAGCGGCTGCTGGGCCGATTTTGACAATGATGGCCGGCAAGATCTGTACGTTGCAGATATGTGGACGGCCGCGGGAATGTGCGTCTCGGAGCAGGACAATTTTCAGAAAGAGTCGAGCAACGCGATTCGCGACCTCTATCGCAAACACGCCATGGGCAACTCGCTGCTTCAGAATTCCGGCCGCGGAAGTTTCACGGACGCGAGTGCGCGATCGGGAACCGTGATGGGCCGCTGGGCGTGGTCCAGTGACGCATGGGATTTCAACCACGATGGTTTCTTGGATCTCTATATCGCCAACGGCATGATTTCCGGGCCGCGCACGGATGAGGCGCGCGAGGATCTCAACAGTTTTTTCTGGCGGCAGGTGGTGGCCAATTCGCCGGAGAATTCCCGCCCCACACGCGCTTATGAACTCGGCTGGAACGCCGTGAACGAACTGGTGCGCGCGGACGGGACGTGGAGCGGCTA
>DATBYL010000094.1:0-5636 GCA_036513735.1 Candidatus Acidiferrales bacterium | reverse complement strand
CGACAAAGGAACAATTAATTAGCGAACGGTGCTGGAGCGGCGCGCTGAACTCGTTCAAGAGATTTACGAGGAACCGCCATCGCCGCGTGTAATTGTCGGGTCAGCCGGAAAGAAATAGCGAGTACCGTTAGAGGCACAAATGAGCCCGTGCGTCCGGCAATCGCGGAGGATGACAGAATCGAATTGAGGTCGGTGTAGATAATTTTGTAGCTGCGAACGTCTCCAGCCTCAACGAAGTTCAACAGACTTCAACAAGCCGGCCGCAAAGCATTCAGCAGCAGCAATCACTTAGACGCCTGAAAAAAGCGGCCATGGATGAGCTCTGGGCTGCCGCCAATGTCTGCCGCGTGGCAACGTCATGAGAGCCTATATGGAGTCGCTCTGATTGCGCGATCCAAACCTGAAAAATATCCCTGCTTCGATTCGCCAGAAACTGTCCAACCTTGGGCAGAAGCATAATGATGCGCGTTGCCCGATCGAAGTTACCCATATATTCAGAAGGTAATCGTTTGAAAAGAGATTGGAATTGTTAAAACCAGTGGAAACCACGGTAAAAAAAGCGCGTCTGCTTTTCACGCAACGGGCATCTTTCAAAAAATTCCATCGCTTTGCCGCGTCAACCCGTTTTCAATAACTTAGACGGAGTAGTAATCCAAAATATATGTTCAATTTCCGGAAATTGATTGCATTCTGGCACAGTTTTGGCACAGTCGGATGATCGCGGTTGTCGACAAATTCGTAAGTTAAAGTAGAATAAGATCTTACAAATGTCGGGGCGTAGCGCAGCCTGGTAGCGCGCCTGCCTTGGGCGCTGGCTTTCCGACTCCAACAACTCTATTCCCTACTTTGGTTTCTCTGTGTTTTCAGTAATTTGGGGGATCTAACTTTCGCTCAAAGCTAACCCCAATGACGGCAAAAAGATGGATTCTGGCACAGTTTTGACACAGGGGGACGCGCTTGCTTTCTTGGTGAGATGTCCTGATCGGGAGTGGTGAGCGAATGCTCGCACGCGGGGGAACGTGGAGCCGGATCACTTCGTCTATGGCGCCGCTGACATAGGAAGGAGAAATGACAACTTACAAACCGCACGAAACTAAAAGAATATTCCGGCGATCTGTACACCAAGGCTAGCCGAAGCGCGAAACGTCATGCAAGACTAACCGACCAGCGGAAAATCACTCGTCAATAATCTCTCACGCCCTAATTACTTAGCATAGATCAAAAGTGTGAAGGTGCCCGGCACCATCGGCGCTCTACTGCCGCGCGCGCCGTCGGGCGGTAGAGTGGGCTGCCCAAATTCAGCTGTGACGGTATACACGTTGTGGTTGGCGGTATCTACCGCCATGGTGCGCGCGCGCGGCATCGTTTGAATTGTTTCAACTACTGAGTAGTTTCCAGATGAATCGGCTTTCGCCACAGTGATTGTGCCGTCGCCGCATGACGCAAACGCAAACCCGGAGCTCGGATCGAATCCGTTTGCGTCTACTCCCTGTCCGATCGGCACGCTGCCGACGACTTTGCCGTTGGTGTAATCCACAAATGCCATCATTTTATTTCCGCAGCCGATCACCAGCCGCTTGTGGGCAGTATCAATCGCCTGACCGGAAGGTTCCTCGCACGGAGCGAGTGGCCAGGTATTCATGACCTTCAGAGTCTTCGAGTCAAATTCCACAATCGTACTTTTGTCTTCCATGTTTACAAAAACATGCCCTTCTCCATCAGCCGATGCAGTTTCGGGCTTTCCGCCAAGCGGCACAGTTCCGGCAACTTCGCCGGTCTTCGCATCGATTGCGGTAGCGTCCTGGCTGCGGCCATTCATCGTGAAAACGCGCTTCGATGACTTGTCGTACAGAATCGCGTCGGGGCCTTGTCCGGGAATTTTCGCTTCATTGATCGTCGCAAGAGTTTTCAGATCGAAGATCGTCACAGACGAAGCTTGGCCATTGCTCGTGAAGCCACGATTAAATTCGGGGGCGAGAGCGATGCCATGTACCCCCGCTGTAGCGGGGATGCCTCCCAGAATTTTGCCGTCGGCATCGGTGACCATCACATGCGTGCCGCGCGAAATGAAAACACGGTGCGAGTCGGGATCGGCCGTCAAATAATCCCAGCCGCCTTCGCCGCCAAGTACAACTTTTTTCACGAGATGATATCCGGAAGTTTGTGGCGCCGGTGCGGGCGCAGCCCGACCAACAAACGAAACACCACACGCAGTGGCCAACGCTATTGCGCCGATAATAAAATTCCTCACATGATTCAATTTCACGTGGCACCTCGATGTCCGTCGATCTAGTACTCTGTAATCGCGACGCCGTTAACGCTCGTCCCGCAACACGCTAGCCACTCCAACATTAAGAGTAGCTTAAGCTGAACGCGGCTAACTTCATCCGGGTTCGAGTCCACTGAAGAGCCAGCAGAAAATGACTTTGGTTCAACGCCGGTTGGATGGACTATATTCGTCATTCATTGTCGCGGGTGCCTATGCGAGTGCTGGTCGTAGAAGACGAACAAAGGCTGGCGGAAAATATCGCACGCGGATTGCGCGAAGGCGCTGGCTACGCCGTCGATCGCTCTTCCGACGGCGAAGAAGCTCTCTTCATGGCCGGTTCGATTGAATACGATTTGATCATTCTTGATCTGATGCTGCCGAAGTGCAGCGGCATTGAAGTCGTAAAAAAACTTCGTGCGCAGGGAAAAATAACTCCAATTTTGATTTTGACTGCGCGTGACGAGCGCGAATCCGTCGTGTCGCTTCTGAATGCAGGCGCCGACGATTACGTAACCAAGCCGTTCGATCTGGGTGAACTTCTGGCCCGTGCCAAAGCCCTGATTCGGCGCGGGAAAGGCCAATCGGCTCCGGTGCTAAGCGTCGAGGATTTGCAAGTCGATACAGCGAAACGATCCGTGCACCGAAGCGGCCGCGAAATTTCACTGACTCCCATGGAGTATCGTGTACTCGAATATCTGGCGCATCGTCAGGGAATTGTAGTTCCCCAGACGGAATTGCTCGAGCATCTCTACGATTACAACTGGGAAAAATTCAGCAATGTAATTGAAGTCTACATTTCAGGATTGCGGCGCAAAGTTGACGATCCGTTCCCGGCGCGCTTGATACACACGTTGCGGGGACACGGCTATGTGTTGCGTCAGGACGAGGCGAAAAAAAGAAAATGAAGCTTCGCGCGTTAATTAATCGAACGTCGCTCGCCGCGCGAATTGTGGTCGTGGTTGTCGGATTGGATTTGCTGCTGATCGCTGTGCTGGTGACGCTCGGTGTTTTCGCGGCTCGCACAGAACTTCTCGCCGCGTTCGACACCAGCCTGCAAAGTAAAGCGCTCAGCATTCGCGCACTCGTTCGTTATGATGAGGACGGTTCATCTGACCTGATTTTCGACACCTCCGGCCTGCCTCCTTCCGCCGATCCGGCGCACCCCGATGTTTTCGCCGTCTACCTCAAGAGGAACTTGCTGGCCGAATCGCCCGGATGGAATGGCCTTCCTTCCGAAACGCGCTATTCAAACGATCAATTTGCGCGCTTTCGCGAGCAAGGCGCGCCGTTTCGCGGATTAATTCTTCACGAAGTGGAAATTCTGGATCGCGAAGAAGATGCGTCGGCTCCGGTCGCGAAGATAACCGTCGTTTACGCATCGTCACTTCTTGAAGTGCGGCGGCGCGTGATGAGAGTCGGCTTGTACTTAAGCGGCGCAGGCTTAATTCTGCTTCTGCCGATGTCCTGGTTAACGGTCTGGGCCGTGCGCCGCAGTCTGAATCCCCTGCACGATTTGGCAGCCAGAGCGAGCCAAATCACCGTGCAAACATGGGCGTTCGACGTTCCCGCATCGGCGCCCGTAACGCCCGAACTCACGCCGCTGACGCAAGCATTGCAAACACTCATCACTCGCCTTCACGATTCGTTCGCAAGTCAGCGCCAATTCACCAGCGATCTCGCGCACGAACTGAAAACTTCCGTGGCAATTATCAAGTCCGGCGCGCAGGTGCTGCTTCAGAATCCGCGATCGGCGCAGGAATACCACGCCGGAGTGGAAAGCCTCGTGACGGATTGCGAGCGATTGGAAACCTTGGTCGAGCGAATGCTGCGCCTCGCTCGCGCGGAACAGCGCGGTGAACTAGGCGCGCGCGAGCGCATCGGAACCGCCGATTTGCTTGCAACGTGCGAAGCTGCGATTGCCCGCATCTCGGCGCTTGCCGCTGCGAAACAACTGCAATTATCCCTCGAAGGAAAGCCGCACATCGAGCTTCGCGCGGATCCGGACGACCTCGAATTAGTTTGGGTCAACTTGCTCGATAACGCTGTGCGCCACAGCGTTCCCAATTCAACTGTTCATTTGCGTTTGTCGGAGTCTGATCGCCGGACTGTAAGTGTCGCCGTGGAAGATTCCGGTGAAGGAATTCTGGTTGACGAGCTCCCTCACGTTTTCGATCGCTTCCATCGCGGCACCGAGACACGCGTCACAACCTCTCCACGTTTTGGCCTCGGTCTGGCAATCTGTAAGGCCATCATCGAAGGTTATGGCGGCACGATTCATCTAACAAGCGCGCCAGGCCGGGGAACATCTGTCCGAGTAGACTTTTTGACCGGCGTGATTATTGGTAGCAGCGACGGCGATATTCCAACCTCACAGTCTTAAGCCTCGATTAAGGTGCGCGGGCCTACCTTAAGACACTTTCCACGGGCGGAGGAATCCAAAGCGCCGGCTGCAGTTTTCTGTGGGACATAAAACAGGTCATGCCAACTAAGTGCCGCAAAAAAATCCCTATTCCGCGGGTCACTGTCCTATTCGCGTGCGTCACCGGTATTTTCGTCCTCCCATTCTTCGGTGCGATGACGGGTTTTGCACAACAACAACCATCCAGCTCGGTTGGATCAAGACTCACGCTTCAAGAAGCTCTCGCGAAAGCCGATCGCCAAAATTTGGATCTGGCCGCAACTCGTCTTCAACATCTTGTGAGCCAGGCTGGAATCATCATTGCCGGACAACGTCCCAATCCTTCTGTTTCATTTTCCGCGACGCGTGACACTCCTCACGAATCTGTATTTTTTGACCAGCCCCTTGAGCTGGGCGGAAAGCGCTCCACGCGCATCGATCAAGCGCGGCAGGAAGTGGCGCTCACTGACGTCGAAATCTCGACCGTGCAACGGCATGTGCGTCATCAAGTGCGCGACGCATTTTTTTCCGCGGCGCTGGCGAAGGAAGTTGCGGAACAACAAGGGCAGCTCGCCGACCTAGCGCGCAAACTGCGTGACGTTGCGAGGGATCGCTTCAACGCTGGCGATGTTCCAGAACTGGAAGTGATGCAGGCCGATCTCGAATTGGCTCGTGCCGAAGCAGATCAGGAAGTGGCGCGCCAGGAAATGAAAGTCGCGTTCAGCAAACTCGCAGCTCTGTTGAACGATCCGCCGAATATCGCGTGGGACTTGGCGACGCCTCTCGAAACAATTCCGCCGCAAGTTACATTACCGGACCTAGTGGCGCGCGCCACTGATGCGAATCCAGACCTGCAGCATCTCGCTCAAGAAGCGCGCGTCGAACAAAGCAAAGAGAAGATGTACAAGGCGGAACGCTTTCCGGAAGTTTCCGTCGAGGCAGGAGCCGATTTTAATTCGCCGGGAGACT
>DATBYL010000093.1:0-3600 GCA_036513735.1 Candidatus Acidiferrales bacterium | reverse complement strand
AAAGCAGGGAATTGATTCCGGCGAAGCGCCCAGGCGATTCATGCCGCTATCAATTTTGAAATGAAATTCCAGCGGCCCGCGAAGTTTTTTTCCGGCGCGCGAAGCGGCCCGTTCCAAAAGTTTCAGTTGATCGCAATTTGTTACAGAAGGCGTGAGCCGATATTCGACCAGCCGCTTTTCTTCGCCCGGCCAAAAACCTGTCAGCACCAGTATCGGTTGCTTGATGCCCGCTTCGCGTAATTGAATTCCTTCGGATGTGCAGGTGACGCAGAACATATCCGCGCCGGCCTTCGCCAGAGCCTTTGAGACAGCCACGCTGCCGTGTCCGTAAGCATTCCCTTTTACGACCGCAAAAATTTTCACACGCTTCGCGGATTTGCCGCTCGGATTTGCGCCGCCAGAATCCAGGTGTTTGCGAATTTCCTGAAAATTGTGAGTGAGCGCGGAAAGGCGAACTTCCGCCCACACTGGCCGTCCTTCGATTTTAATTTTCTCGCCGCGCGCCATGATGAGTCCCTGTAAGAACTATTTCCCTAGAATGCAACGACACTAAGGATAGTTCAAATTCCCGCGCCGCAAAACCGTTCCGCTCCGCGCGCGCGCAACTTAGTCAACAGGACAATATGGATGCACGCGGGAAGCCAATTGTGCGGACCAATCGCACCGACTAGTGATAGCCGTTAAGTCCATGGTTTAACGACAGTTATATGAATTATGAGCGCGCGCTATCTAGAGCCGCGTATTCAGCCGTGCGGTCTGTCCGCCACGATGTGTGGCTGCGCGGGCACGGATTTTTTAGAGCGGTTACAGAGGCTTGGCTTAATTCGGTCCGCTGACGTCGACCGGCGTAAGTTTACGGCTCTCGACATCCAGCATGCAGATCTCACTCTCGTCCGTCACCTCAAGCCGTTTCCTTTTCCATTTTAGAAAGACGGCGGTTTTACCGTCGGCCGAAACTTGGAGATTGGTTGCGTAGCCGTTTTCATTCGTAAGCTTTTCAATTGCTCCAGTGTCGGGATTCACACGGTACACGTCATAATTAAAACGCTTGTCGGCGGCCATGAAGAGGATACTTCCGTCCGGTAGGTAATTCGGACAGTTGAAAATGGGATTCTTGTGACTGACTTCCTTGGGCACGTGAGGCTGAAAAGTTTGTAGGGGATCGCCTGGATGCGCGATTGAGTAAATCTTGAATTGCTGACTGGTTTCTGGCGATTCCGCTACGATCACCAGCTTCGTGCCATCTGCGGAAATAGACGGAGCCGAAGCCATATAGAAGTGTTCGTTTGTGAGTTGTCGCACGTTTGTTCCGTCCAAATCCGCGGCATAAATACTCCAATCGTGAGCATGCGGCTGCGCGATCGGCGAGTAGCTGCCGAAGTATCCCGACCGAGAGAAGACGATCGTCTTATTGTCCGGGGAGAATACGGGACCGAAATCGCCGACCTGGAAAGGTCACCACGGCTGTGGATTGGAACCGTCGGCATTTACGATAATGATTTGAGAGTGCGCTTCTTTTCCGGCGGAGTACGTGTACGCGATGCGCTTGCCATCCGGCACGAATGAAGGTCTTGATTCTTTTCCAGTTTTGGCACTGGTCAATCGGACTGCGTGGCCCGTATCCACGGCCACGGTGTAAATGAAGGTCGTATCGCCGCTTGAATAACTTAGTGCAATAAGTTTACCGTCCGGAGAAATTGCCAGACTTTCCACTCGGCGTTGCGGTTTTCCGGCACATGTATTGGCAAGTAGAAAAAATGAGAAAACAAGGACAATCCTGACCATTTTTACGCGCGCACGACCCATCGCAGGTGTTTCCTCGGAAGCGAGAATGACAAAAATCTCGGCAAGAAAAGTGTGCGCCAAACTTCTTCTAGTTCGTACGAATCATCCGGTGTGGTGGCGGATCAGCCAAGAGTTAGCTAAGATCCCGGCCGCATCGCTTCCTCAAATCGCGTGTACCGCGTCAAGAAAACATAGTGCAGCATGTCCGTCGGACCATTTCTTTGTTTTGCAATATTCAATTGAGTTTCCGCGCGTTCTTCAGGCGAAGCGCCTTCCGCAAACATCTTCGGACGATGCAGGAACATCACCAGGTCGGCGTCCTGTTCGATGGCGCCGGAATCGCGCAAGTCGGAAAGCACCGGCCCGCGATTTTCTTTTTCCGGTGCGCGGGTAAGCTGGCTGAGCACGACCACGGGAACGTCGAGATCTTTTGCCATCGCTTTCAACCCGCGCGTCATGCTGGCGACCTCTTCATTTCGAGAGTTAAATCTGCCGCGCGCGGAAATCAGTTGCAAGTAATCAATAATGACCAGCGACAGCCCTTTGTCGCGTTTCATGCGGCGGCATTTTGCGCCCATTTCAATCACGGTTGTTCCGCCGGCGTCGTCAATCCAAAGCGGAGTGGCGGAAAGAAAACTCAGCGTCTCCGTGATCTTCGCGCGATCCTCTTTCGGCAGATGGCCCGATCGGAATTTGTGCGAATCCACGCGCGCTTGATCGGAAATTAGACGCATCAGCAAAGATTGCTTAGACATTTCCAAACTGAAAATTGCCACCGGAAGTGCGTTGCGTATGCCGACGTTCGCGGCGAGATTCAGCGCGAATGCCGTCTTGCCGACCGAAGGACGCGCCGCAAGTACGATTAGATCGGAATTCTGCAGGCCGGAAGTAAGGTCATCGAGCTGCGAATAGCCGGTGGAAACGCCCGTGATGCGCTGGCCGCTATCGAAAAGCTGCGAGATGCGCTCGTAGCTCCCGGTAACCAATTCCTTCATGCTCATCAGGCCGGCGCCAACGCGATTTTCGGCAATTTCAAAAAGGCTTGATTCGGCCTTATCCAAAATGGCGTCAGCGTCTTCATTCGCTTCCATCGCCTGCTGCTGAATGTTGTGCGCGGCATGAATCACACTTCGCAAAACTGATTTCTCTTTCACGATGCGCGCGTAATGATCCACATTGGTAATGCGCGGCACGCCGTCAACAAGCTGCGAAAGATACGCGGCGCCACCAACGGATTCGAGTTCATTGGTGCGCTGCAAACGATTCACTAGCGTGACGAGATCAATAGGCTGCTGAAGTTCGCTCAGTTCAATCATCTGCGCGAAAATTCGTTTGTGATTGTCCTGAAAGAAATCTTCGGCCTTCAGCTTATCCAGCGCAACATCCAACTTGTGGTTATCCAGAAGAATCGCGCCCAGCACGGAACGTTCGGCTTCGGGATTCTGCGGCAGCGCTTGTTCGATCGTAGGGTTATTGGCCATTAGGATTCTCGCGTCACGTTTTGCAATTTCGCCTTACCTTCGCCCATCATACGAGCGCGCTCGCGTACTGTCTATAATTTTCGCGGCGCGGGTCGGTAAGGACTGCCCATTGTGCATGGCGGCGCACCGCAATGCGATAGCGCGCGCAGAGGAAATCGCAACTGCCCTGTGGAATCAGTGGAAAACTTGGATGAGAGAAAATCGGAGCAGCCGGAATTCCGCAAACGTCCGCAGAAATTTCCGGCTCGCTAGTTATGCCTTTACTTCTTCGCGCGTAACCACCACCTTAAATTCCGCCGTCACGTCCGTATAAAGCTTCACCGGCACCTGATAT
>DATBYL010000092.1:0-10865 GCA_036513735.1 Candidatus Acidiferrales bacterium | reverse complement strand
CGCTCTTCGCGACAGCTAGGAAATAAACCGGGCCCTCCCTGTTTTCAGGATGAGCCTTCAACTTGAAACGGTCCACCAGCAACGCTTGCAGCATGCGCGCCCGAGCGAGGTTTTGCTGCGTCGGACTAAGCTTGCCGAGTTCACTTGCTACGGATGGGTCGATTTTCCCCTCAATGGCATACAGGTAGGTAGTCGCCCAGTTCGGAGTTCCAACGATTTGGTTATCTCTCAATCCAAATGCGGACGAGCTGGGATCTACCTCGGCATACGCGGACTCCAGGAGACCAAGTAGCGTCACTTGTCTGATGCTTATCCCATCCGGCTCCAGGTCAGCCACGAATCCTCGGTAATCTGGCGTGGCATCTGTCCTCACCACTTTGATCGAAATCGGCTCGTACTTAAATTCGGGACCAATCGTGGCTGCATTCTGAGATGGCGAGTCACCGCTGCTCGGCGGCGTGCTCGCAAAACCAAAAGTCACCGGCATTCCAATGCTTGCCAGTCCAACCAAGGAAAGTATGACTACGGAAGTTGGCAATCGGTGGAACCGGGAGAGTCTCATGAATTATCTCCGCTGAATTTTAAGCATTCTTCCCTAATTCCCCGAAGGCCTTTCAATGTGATCAATCACCACCACCTCCAGCGGCCCTTTTGTAGATTCCAGTTTCAATCCGATCTGCTGTTGAATCGCCGTCATTAGACTCGGTCCCCCGGCGGGTTCCGCTGCTGCGGCCACAGATTGCGGGTCCGGCGTGCCTCCAGGTCCAACTAGAATCAGATTTAGCCAATACTTCAACGTGAAGTCATAACTGCCCGTGAGCCCGGTCTTGTCCTCCACAATCTGGCCCGCCTTCGTTCCTAAGTGATGGGCCAGGCCTGACATCGAAACTCCGAACCCGTAAATCGTCATCGTGTTTCCGGCAGGTTCCGTACCGATGATGTCGAAAATGTCGCCTGCTTTTGCCGGCCCACCCTGAAACGCATGATCGTAAGTGTCGCCCGGTTTTGCTTCCTGAAGTTTTAGTCCGTTCTTCGCGATGGTCAGGGCGTAAATTGGAAATTGTTTTTCTTCGCGGTGAATCGCGAGCTTGAAGCGGTCGGCCAATAGCGCGCGAACCATTCTATCTTGCATCAGCTTGCGCTGATCCAGGCTGAGTTTTTTCAACTTGTCCGCGACAGCGGTATCCGTTTTCGCGGTGATGTAGTATCCGTCCGTATCGAGCCATTTCGGCCCGCCTAAAACCATTTCTTCTCGGCCTCCCCACAGGTCATATGCGTTTCTAATGATAAATCTCATTGTCATGTTTCGCGCCCGGTAACTGTCTTCAGAGAACTGCAGGACGCCGCCGGGGTGCGCATCTGTGCTTAAGTAAATCGTAGCGACGTCGAACTCATATCCCGGCGGATAAGTAGCGGCGGCTTCCGACTGAGCTTGCGCCGCCGTTCCATGCGCCAGTCCAAATGCAAACGCCACAACAATCCCCATCAATCCCGCCGCGCGCAAATATCCCTTTCCGCGAATCTCAATCATGTGGCCAAATTTTTTCATTGCTGTTGCTCCGTTATATAGACAGTCTCGCCCAATGCTAATTTCCCGAAGGCCTCTCCACATGATCAATCACAACAATTTCAACAGGCCCTTTTCCCGATTCCAATTTCAACCCAAGCTGCTGCTGAACAGCAGTCAAAAGCGGCGGCACGCCGCAAGGGTCAGCCGCGGAGGGAACAGCTTGTCCGTCCGCCGCCCCAGCCGAAGAGCCTAACGAGGACTGCTCCTTGCAAAACTCGAGCACGACGTCATAACTTCCTGCGAGTCCGGTGCGGTCCTGCACCGTCCGTTGTGACCAAAATGTCAGTTGCGATGCGAGTGTCGGTATAGAAACTCCGAATGCGTAGATCGTCTGTGTGTTATGCCCGGGACGGGTGCCGCTGACCAGGAAAATCTGGCCGGGCTTTACGGCGTCCGCGAATTTGCCGGCGTATGGGAATGCCTTCTCGTACGTATCGCCCGGCTTTGCTTCTTTAAGCTTGGGACCATTCTTCGCGACGGTAAGGAAATACACGGGAACTTCCCGGGGTTCTCCGTGGACCGCGAGCTTCAGGCGGTCAGCCAACAGCTCTTGGACCATCCCAGCTTGCGTATGCTTGCGCTCATCCGGGCTAAGCTTCGTCAGTCGGTCTGCCGTGGCGGCGTCCATTTTCGCGGTTACGTCGTAGCTTTCAGAATCGAGCCAATCTGGCCCTCCTGAGAGCATATCGTTCATGCCTATCGGGGTTTCGTAAGCAAATCGAATGACCCCTCTCAATGTGTAGTTCCTTGCTCGGAAAGTATCTTCTCCGAAGACGGCAACACCGCCTCCGTCGGGACTGGGGCGACTGGGCATGATCGTAGCCACATCGAATTCATACGCGAGCGGATTAGTGGCTGTGCTCTGGCTCGGCGCTTGCGCTGCCGCTCCATGCGCAAGACCAATTCCCAACGCAACAATAATCCCCATCAATCCCACCGCGCGCGGCGATGCCGTTCCGCGAATGTCAATTCCACGGCCGAATCTTTTCATTATTGTTGCTACCGTACATTGTCGCTTTACCAAGATCAACATCAAAATCCAATCGAATATGCCCCAGAGGTTCAAACGTCTGAATGTCTCCAAAGGCCCGGGTCATTGAATCGCTAAACGCCGTATATTCCTGGCTCACTGGACTGATGCGCACGTCGGCGGGAAAAGGAGAGAACGAGAGTTGCCCCTCTTCGATAAATGGCCTGAAGTTACCCGGAATTTCTTGATGCGAAATGTCTTGATCGGACCAACCGAATAAATAGGAAACCAGTCCCGTAGGAGATCGGAAAGCAGAATTGCAAATCAGAAGATAGTTTCGGCGAATGGAACTCCCAATGTAATTCTCTCTCGCGGAACACAAACCGACTTGTGCGACCGGAACGAAATGATCTCCCATCGGAAGTTGTGTCGTGCGCGGATTTCCAAATACCGCCAAATATAAGGTCCCGTGAACTTTCACCGGCACATCATTGCGCGTCAGGTAGATCCCACCGTGAAAGCTTGGCATCAAGGCAAGTTGTTGGCCCGGCCCATCGGGATTCTCCCACGAAAATTCGTCGGCGTTCCATGTCGTGCCATCTGGCGCCTGAAAGCTCGCGGACAAATATTCAATTCTTGCGGTCGCACCAGAAGGGAGTCCCGTGAGCTGAAAAGGGACCTGGACGCGCACATCTGCCCCTCCTTGTCGAAAACTCATATACGGTCTTCTGATGCTCGAATCGGAAATCAAACGCGTTGCGGAAAGATCCACTTGTTGTCGAGAAAGTACGGAACTAATCTTGAAAGCGGTGTTCCACGAAATTAAATAAAATACCATCGCCACCAGAATCCAGGCCGTGCCCGCAAAACACCGCGCCACAGTTGTTCCACGCCAGCGGTATTGCCACAAAAGAATTGCCGGCGTAGCAACCGCGATGATCAGAAATATCAGATAAGACCAAACCCATCCCGGCCCGGAGACAAATACACTCGTGATTCCAAACAGAAAAAGCTGATACTTGAATTTCAAGCTGGCTAGCGCCAGCGCGATCACGCAAGGCGTTACGATTCCAGCGATCAACTGTGCGAATCCGGTGGTGACAGCGGAAATTGCAAGCACCGGCAAAACAAAAACGATTGTCAGCAGCACCTGACTCCACAACAGTCCGGGCAATTCCGCGCCAATCGAAAATCCGTATGCGTGTAGAACCACCATTTGAGCGATCAACATCGGCAAATTTACGAATGCAAGAATGAAAAGCAATTTCGCGCTTAGCAGACTGCGCCAGGAATACGGCCGCGTAATCCAGAATTGTCGGTCACCCGGCAACGCTTCGTCGTGAATCGCGCGTCCGATCAGCATCCACCAAACAACAGGCAATAAAAGCAGCGCCAAATAAGACGCGGGAGTATCGCTGTAGACGGCATCCACAGGCCACAGCGCGTGCTTCGTTTCTATAAACGCGAACAATGCGGCCACTGTGATCGCGATAGCAATCTCAAATCGAAGATGCCGTACATCTTTTTTGAAGATATGAATCGCTTGTCCCATATTTGCCTACGCTGCCTTTCGGCCGGCCTTGGCCAACGTCACGAAAATCGCGCGCAGCGGCATCGCACTCACATTAATTTGCTGCACGGCGCCGAACACGCCCTGAACCTCGGCCATCGTTCGCGTCTGATCGAAATGCGAATCAACAAAGCGCACCACCGTAGTCGATTGTTCTCGATTCAGCCACGCCGCCGGCCACGCCGCGGATGTTTCTACAGGATTCGCCAGCGTGATTTCGATTTCGCGAAAACGCTCCGTCAGCGAAGTCATCTCCTCGGAAAATTGCAGACGCCCGTTGTCCAGATAGCCGATGTGGCTGGCGAAAGTTTCGATCTCCGCTAGGTCGTGAGAGGAAATCAGAATCGTCGCATCCTCCGCGCATTCCAAAACGCCCGCGATGAATTCATCGCGTACCAGCGCATCCAGTCCAGTGAATGGCTCGTCCAGAATAATCAACGGCGGTCTGTACGCGAGCGAAGAAGCCAGAGCCGCTTTCATCCTCATTCCATGAGACAAATTCCGAATCTTGCGATCCAGTGGAAGATCGAATTGATGCAGCAATTCCGCGGCGCGCGCCGAATCCCAGTTTGGATAAAACGGTTTCAGATAATTCATGAAGTACTCGACCGTCATCCATTCCGGCATTTCCTGATTTTCTGAAACGTACCCAATCTGCGTGAAGTCATGCGGCGAAAGTTTTCGCGAATCGCGGCCGAAAATTTCTGCTGTTCCGTCGGATGCTTGCAAAATATTCATCAGAATTTTGATGGTCGTGGTTTTCCCCGCGCCATTCGGCCCCACCAATCCGTAAACGCTGTGCTCCGGCACAGTCATGTTCAAATGATCTAGCGCCATCGTATTGCGGAATCGCTTCGATAAATCAATCGTCCGTAAAATGTCCGTCATCTTTTGCTCCCGTCCGGGCGCTTCCCATCCAAGCGCTGCCAATGCTGCGCCACCGCCGATGTCACGTCTTCCAAATCCAACCCCAGCCCTTTCGCTTCTACAATTAATTGCTCCAGCTCCTTGTTCAGCAAATTCCCGCGATCCGCCGCCGTCGAACTCGCGCGCTTCGCCACCACCGTCCCAATCCCCGAACGCACTTCCAGGATTCCCTCATCCACCAATTCCATAACCACTTTGTGCGCAGTGTTGGGATTGATCTTCAAAGCCTTGCTAAGTTCTCGCACCGAAGGAAACGCATCGCCCGCGCGCATCTGTCCAGACACCACGGCCTTCTTCGCCGCATAAACAACCTGCTCATAAAGGGAAATTCCCGGCTCGAATTGAATGCGGAACGGAATCACAACTGTATGAGTACACCTAGTACACTAACCCGTCAAGGAAAAATATCAGATGGGCAAACGCCACTTTCTCGCCGCCGATTTTGACGTCATCAGGCAACGAACCGATCAGGTTCGTTGCCCTTAAGGATATCCGGCGGCGCACTCCGCCGCCGGGGTCTCGCTCTTGCATTTCGATTCAGCGCGAGCCCAAAACACCCAGACTCGCCAGTCCATTCCCATATCTTCCCCATTTCCATGCACTTAGCTACTGCCCACTCTCGTCATCCAAACCCCATTTTCAAAAAAACGCGTACCCCCCACCCCGCCCTGTTTTGTTATGTATTGCAAATAAAGGACTTACAGCGATCTGTGGGTGATCGTTATGCAAACAAAAGACTTAGCGGAGAATTGAATTCGCCTCGACGCCTCACCCTTCCAGCGCTTTTTTCTCCCACATGTTTACAGGAAAGGTACCTATGGTATGGGCGGCTAATTAAATCGAGGAGACGTGGAAGCTAAGCGTGGAAAAACATGTGCGATCTAATCTTCTTCTTCGCCGCCAGTAACTTTCAGCACGGCCAGGAAAGCTTCTTGAGGAATATCAACTCGCCCAACTCGTTTCATTCGCCGCTTGCCTTCTTTTTGTTTCTCCAATAATTTCCGTTTTCGCGAAATATCTCCGCCATAGCATTTCGCCAATACGTTTTTCCGCATCGCCGCCACAGTTTCTCGAGCAATAATCCGGCTTCCGATCGCCGCCTGAATTGGAATTTCAAACATTTGTCTCGGAATTAATTTTCGCAGGCGGCTCACAAGTTCTCGCCCGCGTTCGTAAGATTGATCGCGATGGCAAACAAGCGTCAACGCATCAACTGGTTCGCCGCCAACAAGCACATCCAATTTTACAAGATCGGATTCCTGATATCCCGCCAGTTGATAATCGAGCGAAGCATATCCGCGCGAAACGCTCTTCAGTCGGTCGTAAAAATCCAGAACAATTTCGTTCAGCGGTAAATCGTATGTGACCATCACGCGCGTCGGCGAAAGATACTCGAAATTTTTCTGCACGCCGCGTTTGTCCTCGCACAATTGCAAAACTCCGCCAACGGATTCTTCCGAGGTGATAATCATCGCGCGAATGATTGGCTCTTCAATTTTATCGATTTCGTTTGGCTCTGGAAATTTTGTGGGATTGTCCACTTCAACTGTTTCTTTGGAATTTGTTTTTGTAATCCGGTAACGCACCGAAGGCGCGGTGGTAATTAAATTAATTCCAAATTCGCGCTCCAGACGTTCCTGCACAATTTCTAAATGCAGCAGTCCCAGAAATCCGCAGCGGAATCCAAATCCCAATGCGACGGAATTTTCCGGCTCGTAGAAAAATGCCGCGTCATTCAACTGCAATTTCCCCAGAGCGTCGCGCAATGGTTCGTAATCGGTTGCGTTCACAGGAAAAAGCCCTGCAAACACCATCGGTTTAATTGCTTCAAAACCCGGAAGCGGCGCAGCAGGTCTGCCGATTTCAACGATCGTATCTCCAACTCGCGCGTCAGCAACCTGTTTGATATTTGCAACAAGAAATCCCACATCTCCCGCGGCAAGTTCGTCGAGCACAACCGGTTTTGGCGTAAGCGCGCCGAGCGATTCCACTTCGTGGATTTCTTCGTTGAAGCACAGTTTAATTTTCATGCCGCGTGTCATGCGGCCTTCCATCACGCGAACAAGAACAACAGCGCCGCGATACGCGTCAAACCACGAATCGAAAATTAGTGCGCGCAGCGGCGCGTCGGAAGATCCAACAGGTGCAGGAATTCGCGCAACGATTGCTTCAAGAACATCGTGAACGCCCAATCCGCTTTTCGCGCTGATGAGCAGCGCGTCCGCGGCGGGAATTGCCAGCACACTTTCGATTTGTTCGCGCGCGGATTCCGGATTTGCGGCGGGCAAATCAATTTTGTTAATTACCGGAATGATTGTCAGGTTGTGCTGCGCGGCAAGAAAAGTGTTCGCGACGGTTTGCGCTTCCACGCCTTGACTCGCATCCACAACAAGCAGCGCGCCTTCGCACGCGGAAAGCGCGCGCGAAACTTCGTAGGAAAAATCCACGTGGCCCGGAGTGTCGATTAAATTCATGCGATAAGTATTGCCGTCATTCGCTTGGTAATGCAGGCGAATACTTTTTGCTTTGATGGTGATGCCACGCTCGCGCTCAAGGTCCATCGAGTCGAGCACTTGCTCGGTCATTTCGCGCGAAGAAAGCGCGCCGGTGAGTTCGAGCAAACGGTCGGCAAGCGTGGACTTGCCGTGATCAATATGCGCGATGATGCAGAAATTTCGTATGAACTTGGGGTCCATGCAACCGTTCTGAACAAAGATAGCCCGCAGGAAAGTTTTTCGGGCGCACCAGAATGTTTTAGTCTGCCATAGATTGCGAACTTGGGCCAACAAACGAAGCCGGGCCAACAAACGAACGGATCTCGATGTAGCCGACGCCGCGCATGTATCATCAAATCGGACACAGGGAGTTTTGCCTGCGCTGGCTAGGCTTTCATTGACGTTATATAGTGGATGTGGATTTGTGTGTGTTATGCGCAGCGGATTGCAAAGCGCAATTCATGATGCGCGCGGTGAACTTGCGCGTCTGCGCGGATTTTACGGGGAAATAAAATTCTGCCATGGCCTCTGAAGTAGAAAAACAACTCGAGCGCGCGAAACGCGCCATTGAAAAAGGCAAGCCGGCCGACGCCATCGCCGCGTATCAGGCCGTTTTGCAAGCTGCGCCGACAAACATTGAGTCGATGCAGGCGCTCGGAGATTTATTCATCCAACAAAATGAGCCGCTGCGTGCGGCAAATTATTACGGTTTGCTTTTTGACCGTCTGGCGGATTCGCGTGAAGAGCCGAAGGCAACGGCGCTCTACACGCGATTTTTGCGTTCGAGCGAACAGCCGCCGGAACGTCAGGCGCGCTATGCGACGGCGCTGCAGAAGCAAAATAAACCGGGCGAGGCCATCGAGCATTTTTCCGTGGCCGCGGAACATTTTATTGCGAAGGGAAAAGAAGACGACGCGCTGCGATGTCTGGAACAAGTAGCCGAACTGGATCCGACAAACGCGGACAGGCAAATTTCGTTGGCGGAGTTGGCGGAAAAACGCGGGAAGGGAGCAATCGCGGCGCGAAGTTACGTGCGCGCCGGACAGTTAGCGTTGGCGGCGGGCGAAACGCAAACGGCGATTAAGCGTTTGGCGGCGGCGAATTCCGCGGTGCCGGACGACCGCGATGTGGCGTTGCTTTATGCGCAGGCATTAATGATGTCGAGCGAAGCCGGGCTGGCGGTGACAGCGCTCGAGCCATTTGCGGGAACGGAGCAGCAATCGCCGGCATTTTCAAAATGTTTTGGAGAGGCGCTGTTGCGCGCGGGGCAATTGGATCGCGCGCATTTAACGCTCGATGAGTATTACAAACAAGCGGGCGGCGATAACGCGCTGCTGTTTCAAGTGGCCGAGCATTACGGCGCGGTAAGTAATGATGCGAAAGCCGTGGAAGTTTTGACGGCAGTGCGCCAGCGATTTCACGCGGCCGGAAATGACAACGCTTTCGCGGCGCGGCTGGATAAAATTGCGGAAGCGAATCCGCGCTCGCTGCCGATTATTGAATTTTGGAGTTTGGTTTACAGCGGGATGAACCGCGAAGCGCGTTATTTTGAAACGCTGGTGGCGCTGTTCGATGCGTATCTGGAAAACGATAATTTGAAGGGTGCGTGCGACACGCTGGATCGCATGGTGGATATTGATCCGTACGATTTCCGGAATCAGCAGCGGCTGGAACGTCTGAATGGTTTGACGGACAACGATTATTTGCTGCGCGTGGCTTCGCGGTTGGGCGTAACGCTTTCGCAAGGCGGAGTTGTGGACGCGATCGAGAACGCCACCGGAGAAAAATCCGGAACAGCTTCGGCGGCGCTGGATGATTTGCTGGTGCAGGCGGAAATTTTTATTCAGTACGCGCTGCAACCAAAAGCCGTCGAGCGCTTGCAAAAAGTTGTGGAGTTATTTCCGTACGAATCCACGACGAATGAACGCTACTTAGGTTTGTGCGAATTGGCCGGATGGTGGCCCGAAGGAACGGCGAGAAAGCCGGCGGGTGAATCCACTGAACGGCTAACGGCAAAACCGAAGCAGATAAAACAGGTAGTGGACGATGAGCCGCGCGAAATCGCGGTTCCTCCTTCTCCCGCGTCGGGAATATTCACGCAGGAAACGCTGCGCGATTTGGCGAAGATCGGCGAAATCGGACAGAGCATTTACCGGCAGGCGAATCCGAAAGCGATGTTGAGTTACACCGTAAACGAAATTGGAAAACATTTGCGCGCCACTCGATGCATCGCGGTTGTGGGCGAGCCGGGACAGCCGCCGCAACTTGCCGCGGAATATTGCGCTGCGGGAGTTGCGCCTTCTTCAGGGCCGCTCGTGATGAAATTGGTTTCGCAATTGGAGCGTGCGGCTCCGGATGCGATGGGCGGTTTGCCGTTAGATGTGGCGGCAGCGCCGATGCTGCGCGAAGTTGGACTGGTGACGGCGTTGGGCGTGTCATTGATGGATAAAGAAACGCAGGCTCCGGCGGGCGTGATTATTGCGGGGCACGCGGAATCGCACAAATGGAAACCGAACGAATCATATTTTTTGCAAACGGTCGGCGATCAAATGTTGCAGGGAGTGAGCCACACGCGGCTGCGTTCTCTTGTACAAACGATGAACGTGGCGGACCGCAAAACGGGATTGCTGGCACGCAGCGCTTACACGGATCGATTGCTGGGCGAAGCGCAGCGCGCGAAAATGCAGGACGCCTCACTTTCCGTGGCGATACTGCAAATTGATAGCGGACCGGATTTGATTCGTCAGCAGGGTGAAGCGCTGGTGGAAAATTTCCTAGAACAAATTTCGCGAGCGGTCCTGCCATTAGTTCGCGTGTCCGATCTCGCGGTGAAATATACGGCGTGGTCATTGGCGTTTGTGTTTCCGGATACAACTTTAGCTGGCGCGATGGGAATGGTTGAGAAAATGCGGCAAGCGGTGGGGAACGGACGAAAAGAAAATGCGGAGTCTTCTCTGCGAATGACGGTGAGCGCGGGGGTGGTTGAGGCGATTGCGCGCGCGGACTACGATACCGAAGATATTGTGACGGATTTAATTAATCGAGCGGAATCGAGTTTGGAAGAAGCGAGAAAACGCGGCGGGGATTCCGTGGTTTCGCTGACGAGTTCCAAAGCGTAGAAGATTTTGCGCGGTGTGGAAAATTTCAATCGGTAGTAGATTCCGAAGCAACCTGCATTAGAATAAGACTTCCACAGAAGAAGCCCGAGCGGAATGGAGCTGGGAAATGTTTCCTACAGATGTCGTTATCGTGGCCGGAGCGCGCACGGCGATGGCGCGTTACACCGGAGCGTTCAAAGATATTTCGGCAATTGAATTGGGGGCGGTTGCTTCG
>DATBYL010000091.1:0-8067 GCA_036513735.1 Candidatus Acidiferrales bacterium | reverse complement strand
ACGGAACGGGAACCGCTGGTGCAACTCGCAACGGCGCAGCGATTCAACGACCTGGGAAATTTCCTGCTGACGTTCGTGATGCTATGGGCGTATCTATCGTTCTCGCAATTTTTGATTATTTGGTCAGGAAACATGCCGGAGGAAATCAGCTGGTACATGACGCGGGCGCGGGGAAGCTGGGGCGCGTTGGCGCTGATACTGATTATTTTTCATTTTGCGATTCCATTCATCCTGCTGCTTTCGCGCGATATTAAGCGTGGGCCGCGCGCGCTTTCCGGAGTGGCGGCGGCGCTTGTGGTGCTGACGCTTGTAGACATTTTCTGGTTGGTTGTGCCGGCATTTGAGCCGAATGGTTTGCGGTTGCACTGGTCAAATTTCAGTTTGCTTGCGGGCTTCGGAGGACTGTGGCTGTGGGCGTTCTTTGTGCAATTGGAAAAGCGTCCGCTGGTGCCTGCATACGATTCGCGGCTGGCGGAAGTGTTGGAGGATCATGAGCACGTCCACCAAATCTGAAAACGGCGAAATTAATTCCGCCGTGACGTACGAAAAGCGCGACGTCAACACGCGGACGATTTTGATTTTCGTTGGCGTGCTGTTTCTAGTGTTGGTGGTGACGTTTGTTTCGATGCGGGGATTATTTGGATATTTTTCCGCCACGCAGAATTTAGGGCCCGGCGCTTCGCCATTCGATAATTCGCGCGTGCTTCCTCCGGCACCGCGTTTGCAGGTGGATCCTGCCGTGGATTTGAATCAGGTGCGCGAATCGCAGAACGAAATTCTGAATTCTTATGGATGGGCGGATCAGGCGACAGGAAAAGTGCGCGTGCCGATTGATCGGGCGATGGATATGTTGATCGAGCGGAAATTGCCTGTGCGGCAGAACGCGCCGGTTGCGCAAAGTGCGGAAGGCGTTAAGAAGGAAGCGGCGAAATGAGAATTCGATTTGAAATGGTGAAACGCGGTCTGCTCACGGGCGCTTTTGCGGGCGCGTTGCTGATGATTGCGGCAAGTTGTATTCGCGCACAGGATCTTTTTGTCCAAAATCCTGGAGGCAAACCGGAAGTTCTGAAAAATGTCGGGCTCGATCAGAAATTAAACGTGCAAGTTCCGCTGGATCTGAATTTTAAGGATGAGCACGGCGCGACAGTTTCGCTCGGACAACTTTTACAGGGCAAGCCCGCGATTCTCACGATGGTTTATTACAAGTGCCCGATGCTATGCACCGAAGTACTGAATGCGACGCTGACTAGCTTGAAGGAAGTGCCGCTGGAAATCGGCAAAGATTTCAGTGTAATCACCGTGAGTATTGATCCGACGGAGAAGCCGGTCCTCGCCGAGGCGAAACAAATTATGTACACCGGGCTTTATGGACGGAGGGGCGCCGTACACGGCTGGCATTTTCTTACGGGGGACGAAGATCAGATTCAGAAGCTGGCGGCGGCAGTGGGATATCGCTTCGTTTATGACAAGGAATCGTCGCAATTCGCGCACGCCAGCGGAATTATGGTGATGACGCCTGAGGGGAAATTGTCGCGATATTTCTACGGACTGGCGTACAACCCGCGAGACGTTCGGTTGGCGCTGGTGGAAGCAGGCGAAGGGAAAATTGGTTCGACCGTGGACGAAATCATGTTGTTTTGCTTTCACTACGACCCGGTGACGGGGAAATATGCGGTGACGATTATGCATGTTGTTCGCGCGGCGGGGGCGCTGAGCGCACTCGGAATTGCGCTGGGAATTATTATTTTTCTTCGGCGCGAAAAATATCGCGTAATTCCGCCGGGTGATGCGCACCGGCGAGCGGTGTGATCGGCGATTGAATATTTCTTGAAAGGCAGAATGCTGAAAGTTCTGACATTACCGATTCTCGCGGCGCTTGACTGGCCGGGAATTCCGTTGCGTCCCGAGCCCGGATCGACGATCGCGGAAGGCGTGGACAAGCTTCATTTTTTTCTGACCGGCATCACGTTTATTTTCACAGTCACGATTTTTTCCACAATTTTATATTTCGCGATTAAGTACCGGCGACGCGAGGGAAATCTAAAGCCCGCCGCAACGAAAACGATTATGTGGCTGGAGATTACCTGGACCGTGATTCCCTCAGCGATTTGCGCGCTGATTTTTGTGTGGAGTTCGAGCCTCTATTTTGAAAATTCGCGCGCGCCGAATGCGTCCATGGAAATTTTTGTGGTCGGGAAACAATGGATGTGGCATTTGCAACACCCAGAAGGGCCGCGCGAGATTAACGAGCTGCATGTTCCCCTTGGCGTGCCTGTGAAATTGACGATGACCTCCGAGGACGTGATCCACGATTTTTACGTTCCGGCATTTCGGATTAAGAAAGATGTTTTGCCCGGGCGCTATACGAGCATCTGGTTCCAAGCGACACAGACGGGAAAATTTCATTTTTTCTGCGCGCAATATTGCGGAATGGAACACGCCGGAATGATTGGCTGGGTTTACGTGATGACGCCGGGCGACTACGAAGTGTGGCTGGCAGGCGGAGCGAAGGGCGAGTCCATGACGCAAGCCGGCGCGCGGCTTTTCACTCAATATGGATGCGACACGTGCCACAAGCCGGACGAAACCGGGAAGGGGCCTTCGCTGGACGGAATTTTCGGCAAGCCGCAAAAACTGAAAGACGGCCGCACGCTGAACGTGGACGAAACTTTTATCCGGCAAGCAATTACGAATCCGAATTCGATGCCGCTGGAAAATTATGCGCCGGTGATGCCGACATTTCAGGGTCAGCTGAATGAAGAACAGATTCTGGATTTGATGGCGTACGTGAAGTCGCTGGGCGCTTTGGAGAGGAAGGCGAAATGAGCACCGCCGCAGTGGCACCTCCGCGGGATTCGCGCGTGAATTATTTAAACGCGAATTACGGATTCCGTTCGTGGCTTCTTACAACGGATCATAAGCGCATCGCGCTGCTTTATCTGATGAGCATTACAGTGATGTTTTTTATTGGCGGCGCGGCGGCGACGCTGATGCGTTTGCATCTGATTACGCCGGGAGGCACGCTCGTCCAGCCCGCAACGTACAACAAACTTTTCACGGTGCACGGGATCGTGATGGTTTTCTTTTTCATGATTCCTTCGATTCCCGCGGTTCTGGGAAATTTTCTGGTGCCGTTGATGATCGGCGCGAAAGATCTGGCATTTCCGAAAATCAATTTGCTGAGCTGGTACATCTATATTGTCGGCGCGGGTTTCACCTTGTACGCGATTCTTGCCGGCGGAGTGGACACTGGCTGGACTTTTTACACTCCGTACAGCAGCACATACGCGAACACGCAGGTGATTGCGGCGGCATTGGGAGTTTTCATCACAGGATTCAGTTCGATTCTTACCGGGCTGAATTTCATTGTGACGATTCACAAGATGCGCGCGCCGGGGCTGACGTGGTTCCGCATGCCGCTATTTTTGTGGGCGATGTATGCGACGAGCGTCATCATGGTTCTGGGCACGCCGGTTATCGCCATCACGATTGTGCTGGTTGCGTTCGAGCGTTTACTGCATGTGGGAATCTTCGATCCGAAACTTGGCGGCGATCCAATTCTATTTCAACACTTGTTCTGGTTTTACTCGCATCCCGCTGTTTACATCATGGTGCTGCCGGGAATGGGTGTGGTCAGCGAAGTGATCGCCGCATTTTCGCGGAAGCGGATTTTCGGATACAGCATGGTGGCGTTTTCGAGTTTGGCGATCGCGGTGATTAGTTTCCTGGTGTGGGGACATCACATGTTTGTGACCGGCCAATCGATTTACGCCGGGCTGATTTTTTCTGTGTTGAGTTTTCTGGTAGCGATCCCTTCGGCGATCAAGGTTTTTAACTGGACGGCCACCCTGTATAAAGGATCAATTTCGTATCAGGCGCCGATGCTTTACGCGCTGGGATTCATCGGACTTTTTACAATGGGCGGGCTAACAGGACTTTTTCTCGCGTCGCTTGCTACCGACGTGCATTTGAATGGGACATATTTTATCGTCGCGCATTTTCATTACATCATGGTCGGCGGCACGGTGATGGCCTATATGGCCGGAATCCATTTCTGGTGGCCGAAAATTACCGGACGATTGTATCCAGATGGATGGGCGCGATTCGCTGCGCTATTAATTTTCGTGGGATTCAACCTGACCTTTTTCCCGCAATTTATGCTCGGCTACCTGGGGATGCCCCGGCGGTATGCTACTTACCCAGCGGAATTTCAGGTGCTCAATGTGATGTCTTCAGCCGGCGCATCCATTTTGGGAATCGCGTATCTGATTCCGCTGGTTTATTTGATCTGGTCGATGCGCTACGGAAAAATCGCCGGACCGAATCCGTGGAACGCTACTGGACTGGAATGGAAAACAGCTTCGCCGCCGATCACGGAAAATTTTGAAGAGACGCCTGTCGTGACAGAAGAAGCATACGACTACGTTCATATGCCGCCGATGCCTTCTTCTGCCGCGCTTGCGGGAGAGGGGGATGCGAATGTCTGAAGTTACTTCGCAACACCCCCACAATCTGCAACATCATTTTGCTGACATGGAACAGCAAAATGATTCCGGAATATTCGGCATGTGGGTTTTTCTCGTCACAGAAATAATGTTTTTCGGCGCAATTTTTGCGGCGTATGCGATTTACCGGTCGATGTATCTGCCGGCATTTGAATTTGGAAGCCGGCTGCTGGACGTCAAACTCGGGACTGTGAACACGGCGGTTCTGATCGGCAGCAGTTTGACGATGGTGCTTGCGGTGCACGCGGCGCAAACAGGCAAGCGCAAAGCTCTGGTGTTTTTTCTATTGCTGACGATGGCGCTGGGCGCGGTTTTTCTTGGAATTAAATCCTATGAATATTATACGAAATGGGAGCACTCTCTGGTGCCGGGATTACGATTTGCGCCGACGGAAGCGCTGCCTTCCGGCGTGACCGTGCCGAATCTGGAAATGTTTTTCTGCTTTTATTTTTTCATGACTGCGCTGCACGCGCTGCACATGATTATCGGATTCGGAATAATGACGGTGCTGGTGATCATGTCCTGGCGTGGGAGATTTTCGCCGGAATATTATGCGCCGATTGAAGTGAGCGGACTTTACTGGCACTTCGTCGATATTATTTGGATTTTCTTGTTTCCGCTGCTGTATCTAATTGGAGGGCGCTACACGACATGAGCGAGCATATCGTTTCGGTGCGCTCCTACGTGCTGGTTTTTCTGGCGCTGTTGTGTCTTACGGCGTTGACAGTCGGCGTGGCTTTCGTGGATCTGGGATCAATGAACACGGTGATTGCGCTGGTGATCGCCGCAACCAAAATGCTTTTGGTCATGCTGATTTTCATGCACGTGAAATATAGTTCGCGCCTGACGAAACTTGCGATTCTGGCGGCGTTTTTCTGGCTGGGGCTGCTGCTCACCTTCACGCTTTCCGATTATTTCACGCGACGCTGGACGCCTTCGCCTTCCGATTGGGGCCCTTCCATATCACAGCCTGCTCCGGTCAACAAATAATACATCGCAGCGGGAAAAATGAATCATCGTCGGTGCGCGGGGTCTTAATAATCGCGATAAACTCATTGTTTGTTGCTGGGGTGTGGTCCAATTGGCAGGACGCTGCACTGTTAATGCAGACGGTGGAGGTTCGAATCCTCCCGCCCCAGCCAGAAATGTTCAGAAGATTTTCGTCGTGTCAGGACCAGAAAGTTTCAATCTTGAATGGTCGGATAGCCGGCGTCCAACCATCCGCGCCAGCCGCCGTCCATTGAAACAACATTTTTGTAGCCCATTTTCTGAAGATTATCAGCGGAGAGAGCGGAACGGAATCCGCCGCCACAGTACAACACCAGTTCCGCGTCCTTATTAGGGAAACGCAACTCGACGTCGCGCTCAATAATTCCCTTACTCAAATGAACAGCGTCGGGCAAATGTCCGCGTGCCCATTCGCTTTCTTCGCGCGTATCCACGAGCGCAATCTTTTCTCCGGCGTCCAAGCGGCGCTTGATTTCCGCGCAATTTGTTTCGCGGATACGCGCTCGCGCTTCGTTCACAAGCCTTAAAAACCCTTCGGAATGCTTCATTTCGCCGCCTCGCTCGATTTGTGCTTTCAACTAAAGCGTAGCACAAAGTCTTACGAGAACGTCAATTTCAGATCGCGATCGCCGCATTCTCCGCTTTGCGAAGCGCGGAAGTTCAGGTACGCTCACCGCCATGGGCAAGCTCAGAATCATTCGATTGATTATTCTCATTATCGGAATTCTTATTTTCGTTTACATACGATCCATTCGGCCGCACTAGGGGCGGCTTCTGCGCGCGTGGCGGAATGTAGCGCGAATTGTGAAAAGGAAAAATGGCGGCATTGATCGTCAACGATTGGCTTACTTCGACAAACATTGCCGTGTGGGTGACGGCGCTGGCGACGCTGGCCTACGTTCTGATTTCGTTACTATTGTGGCGCGCTACAAAACATTCCGCGGAAACGACACGGAAAATTTTCGAGCAAACGCACAGGCCATACGTTGGAATGCAGAGTTGGGAACTTTGGAAAGATGCCGGAGCCAAGGGACATTTGAATTGTCTTACTCTGATTAATGTTGGAAACGTGCCGGCGTCAAACGTTCACGTGCATATCGAGACGTTCGATCATTCGGGAACGATTGAGAAGGCAACGTCCGCAGAGGCCGGCTTTGTATTATTTCCAAATCAAGCGTACACCGTGCAGCTTTCTACCGGTGTTGTGGAAAAAGTGATCGAAGAAAATCGTGAACTAGCCGAACACGTTGGCGGCGCCGAAGTGTGGCTGGGAATCACACTGAAAATTGAGTTGATGTACAGCGGGCCAAACGAGACGAATTATTATTTTAGAGCGACGATCGAGCAAGGGCCCAGTAGAAATGAGTTCCGATTGGGTAGAGCGGATTCTTCCTAGCTCTCGATGGCCTTCATGTCGCGCCAGTTCGGGCCAGCTTTCAAATCCACTTTCACTGGAACGCTCAGCGGGTGCGCTTTTTCCATACACTCCTTTACGAGAGCGCTGAGGCGCTTCAGTTCGTTCGGCGGAGCTTCAAACAAAAGTTCGTCATGCACCTGCAGAATCATTTTCGATTTGAAGTTCCCTTCTTCTAGGCGCTTCGCGATCTGAATCATCGCGATTTTAATGAGGTCCGCAGCCGTGCCTTGAATGGGAGAATTCAAAGCGGTGCGCTCAGCGAAATTTCTTAAATTCACTTGCGGTGAATTGATTTCGGGAATTGGGCGGGTACGGCCGAATAGCGTTGTCGTGTACAAAGTCTTGCGAGTGTCGGCGATTGTTTTATCCAGAAATGTTTTTACGCCGCGATATTTTGTGAAATACGCGTTGATGAATTGCGCGGCTTCGCGCGTGTCCGTGCCCAGTTGTTGAGCCAGGCCGAATGCGGAGAGGCCGTAAATGATCCCGAAGTTGATTACTTTCGCGACGCGCCGGTGTTCCTTAGTTTGCGCCATTGGGCCAACGCCAAAAACTTCCTGCGCGGTGCGCGCGTGAATGTCTTCTTCGTGGCGAAATGCGTCGGTGAGCACGGGATCTTCGGAAAGATGCGCCAGAATGCGCAGCTCAATTTGCGAATAATCAGCGGAAAGCATGGTCATGCCGGGCGCGGCGGCAAATGCGGCGCGGATTTGGCGGCCGAGTTCGCTACGCACGGGTATGTTTTGCAAATTGGGTTCGTAGGAACTTAGCCGGCCAGTCGCTGTGCCCGTCTGGCTGAAACGAGTGTGAAGACGTCCGGTATTGCCATGGATGAGCAACGGCAGTGTATCCACGTATGTGGATTTCAACTTTGAGACTTCGCGATACTCCAGAACTTTTTTCGGCAAGTCGTGAGTGAGCGCCATTGCTTCGAGTACGTCCGCGGCGGTGGAACGCGCTTTCCCGCGGCGGGCGGGCGGCTGTAAGCTCAACTTGTCAAAAAGAATTTCGGCCAATTGCTGCGGCGAATTCACATTGAATTCCGCGCCGCTCATTTCCCAAATTGATTTTTCGAGCGAGCGGATTTCGCCTTCCATCGTCGCGGACATCGCCGCGAGCGCTTCCGGATCGACACGA
>DATBYL010000090.1:0-3617 GCA_036513735.1 Candidatus Acidiferrales bacterium | reverse complement strand
TAAAATAGTTTTGACGCCACACTGCGAAGCCGCCGCCAGTGAACGGCTGACTAGCTCACTCACAACTTTGCGCTGAAAACTCGCGATCAAATTCAACGTATGCGTGCCGCATAGCGGACGGAGCTGCGCCGCGCTCCGCTTCCCCGCCGCCAACGCCTCTCGCCGCGCTTCGATTTCCGCGTTCAGCTCCGGATGCTCCCGCAAATGATAAAGCACCGCCGTCTTCACTCCGCTAAAACTAAAGTCCAAAGCGTTCCCGCTCATCTTCGTCGGGCCGAACCGCAAATTATCAGCGGCATCGGCCGCAGCCTTAGCGCCGGAACCGCCCGCACCTTCGGCCAATTGATCAATAATCGGCCCGCCCGGATATCCCAACCCCAGCAACCGCGCAACTTTGTCGTACGCTTCGCCCGCAGCGTCGTCACGCGTTCCGCTCAATCGCCGATACAAAAATGTCTTCTCCGCCTCGCCGCCATCACCCGACAACGTAACTTCGTAAAGCAGCGTATGCCCGCCCGAAACAATCAAGCACACTGCCGGAAGTTTCGGCACCAGCCCCGCTCGATGCGCCTCCAACAAAACCGCGTGAACGTGTCCTTCCAAGTGATTCACCGCCACGAGCGGTTTTCCGAGTTCAATCGCCAACGCCTTCGCATACGTCACGCCCACCAGCAGCGCGCCAACCAGTCCCGGCCCCTGCGTCACCCCAATCGCATCCAAATCCGTAAATTTTAATCCTGCTTTTTCCAGCGCCTCTCGCACCACCGGCACGATTTGCCGCAAATGTTCTCGCGACGCCAGCTCCGGCACCACGCCGCCATATTTTCTGTGGATATCCGTTTGCGATGAAACCACGCTCGACAAAATTTCGCGGCCGTCCACGACCACCGCGGCCGCGGTCTCGTCACACGAAGATTCAATTCCTAAAATTCTTACACTCACAAATATTTTCCTATCCGCAAATTCTTACTCGTTGAAATCACTATGTTAGCATACGCACATGGAGAGACTTCTCGCGCGCCGCATCCAACAAATTGCCAACGACGATCGTGGTGGTGCAGCCGAACTAGCACTCGACGCAGTAAATGCTTTGCAGAACTGGCTCAACTCGCACAAAAGCGTAATGTCAAACGAAATCCTCGAAGCCGCTCGTGCAATAGCCCAAGCGCACCCAGAAATGGCCCCGCTAGGCCGTATCGCAGCCGAAGTAGCTTCAGTATCACGCGCAAAAAATCCCGCCGCTGAACTTTCGCTCATTCTAAATCTGCTTCGCAAACACATCACCACTGCGCCCCAAACCATTAGCGAAAAATTCGCGAGCCTTCTCCCGCGCAAGAAAATCCATATCGCCGCATACTCCTACAGTTCCACCGTGGCGAACGCAATTATCCACGCGCGAAAAAATATCGAGCTCGCCTACATTTCCGAAGGCCGTCCCGGCAACGAAGGCCGCACAACGGCCGCGAAACTTGCTCGCGCGGGCATTCGCGTAATTATTGTTCCCGACGTAGTTCTCCTCAGCCAATTGCCGCCAGTCTCATACGTGGTTTTTGGCGCGGACTGCATCATGCAAAACGGTTTCTTCAACAAGACCGGCACATCATTATTAATGCGAACTGGCCTGGCCCACGGCGCAAAAGTTTGGGTGCTCTCCGACACCCTAAAATTCTGGCCCTACGCTCCACCATTTCATCCATCTCTCGGTGACGTCAAACCCAACTGGAACTTCTGGAATAATCCACCCAGCGGCGTGAGCCTCAAAGATCAAGTCCACGAACTCGTCCCCTACTCGTCCGGAATTAAAATTCTCACCGAACGCGGCATGATGTCCCCCGCCAAAGTTCAGCAAATGCTTCGCCAATTACGAAGAAGCACACCCGCTCCGCAGAAAAGTTGACACTCCCGCTTTCCCCACGTAACGTAAATCGAGTTTTGATAGATTTATTTTTCTAATAAGAAGAGGTCTGTCTCGATGACGACGTATCCACGAGTTCGCAAAGCCGTTCTGCCCGCTGCAGGACTGGGAACGCGTTTTCTGCCAGCCACAAAAGCGCAGCCGAAAGAAATGCTGCCCGTCGTCGATAAGCCGCTGATTCAATACGCGGTGGAAGAATGCGTCGCGTCGGGAATCGAACACGTCATCATCGTCACCGGCCGGGGAAAAAATTCCATCGAAGATCACTTTGATTCGTCGCCTTCGCTTATCCGATTTTTGGAAGAAAAAGGCCAGCCGAAAATGGCGCAGATGGTTCGCGAAATTGGCGATATGGTCGAAGTCAGTTACACGCGTCAGAAGGAACCGCTTGGCCTCGGTCACGCTGTTTTAGTGACAGAAAATCTCGTCGGCAACGAACCATTCGCGGTTCTACTCGGTGACGTAATCGCTCCCGACCCACGTCCCGCCACGCGCCAATTGATTGACGTTTACAACGCTACGGGAAAAGGCACAATCGCGGTCGAAAATATTCCGCAACATCAAACTCATTTGTATGGAGTTGTCGCTGCGAAACCTGCAAACATTTCTCCGTGGGGCGATAAAGTCCTAAGCATCAGTGATCTCGTGGAAAAACCGAAGCCTGAGGAAGCCCCCTCGACACTCGCCGTAACCGGCCGCTACGTTCTTCCACCGGAAATATTTGACTGCCTGCATCGCACCAAACCCGGCCGTGGCGGCGAAATTCAGCTCACCGACGGCATGCGCCTTCTCGCCCAAGAACGCGGACTAATGGCATTAATTTGCGAGGGGAAAACTTTCGACGCGGGCGACAAACTCGGCTTCCTGAAAGCAAACGTGGAAATCGCATTGCAAAACCCGGACTTCGGAGAGGCCTTCCGCACTTACCTAAAATCTTTAAACCTCTAACGCGATCGCGCCTCGACAACGCGCGCCAACAAACTATTTCTCTTTTGATTTCGCGGCCGGCTTCTCGGCCTTCGATTCTTTCTTCTCGGATTTCTCCGACGAACCACTCTTCTCACTTTTATCCGAAGATGATGACGACGAGCCGGGAGCCTTCTCCGCCTTCGGATCAGGCGAACTCTTCCCGCCGTAATCCGTCACATACCAGCCCGCGCCCTTAAATTGAATCGCGGGCGCGGCCAGTTGACGCTGCGCCTTATCGCCGCACTTCGGGCACTTGCGCGTTTTGCGCGCGGTGAATTTATCAATTCTCTCGAATTTATGTTTGCAGCGGACACACAAATATTCGTATAACGGCACGCGAAACCCCTCTTAACTAGCGGTGTTGCTTAATTCTAGCACGTCATCGCCCGGCGCGTGCCATTCACCGTGATAAACTCGCCGTCGCCAACATGACGCCGCCTCCCGAAAATAAATCCGGCCAACTCTATCTCGTCTCTACGCCCATCGGAAACTTGGAGGACATCACTTTCCGCGCGATTCGCATTCTGAAAGAAGCTGACGCCATCGCCTGCGAAGACACTCGCCACACGCAAAAATTATTAAATCACTACGAAATTAAGAAACGCCTCGTCAGCTATCACGACCACAACGAAAATTCTCGCGCGCCCGAACTTATTTCCGAATTGCAAAATGGCGCAACCATCGCTCTCGTCACTGACGCCGGTACGCCAATCGTCTCCGATCCGGGCCATCG
>DATBYL010000089.1:0-9257 GCA_036513735.1 Candidatus Acidiferrales bacterium | reverse complement strand
CGAGCGGCCACGATGGCCGCTCGTTTTCGTTTTTCGACTTACGACGTGCGCCAACCGAGATCCTTCATCGCTTCCCAAACGCGTGCCATCGGCAATCCCACAACATTGAAATAACATCCTTCTATTCGCGGAATATATCGTCCTGCAATCCCTTGAATGGCGTACGCGCCAGCTTTGTCGAAAGGCTCGCCGGTGGCGACGTAGGAGTCTATCTCGGCGTCGGTTATTTCAGAAAACCAAACGCGCGTAGTTTCGTGGCCGACGTGGATTTGTTTGTGCTGCGCGCGCAAAAGCGCGAAGCCGGTTATTACGCGATGCTCGCGGCCGCGAAGTTTCAGTAGCATTTCACGGGCGGTTGCGGCGTTGCCAGGTTTGCCGAGAATTTCGCCGTTTACCACGACTACGGTATCCGCGCCGAGAATGATGGTGGGGCCGGCTGGTAGAAGTTCGCGCGCTACGTCTTCTGCTTTCGCGCGAGCTAATCGCTCGACCATATTTTCTGGAGATTCGCCGGGCAGTCGTGATTCGTCAATTTTGGAAGCGCGAACTACAAACGGAATTCCTGCCACGGTAAGAATTTCAGCACGGCGCGGAGAAGCGGATGCGAGAATGACTTTCATGGGAGGCATGTCAGGATCAAAGCGAAAAAGAATTGGCGCGCGTGCATAGCACGCCCGGAGGAAAAATCAATGTTAGAAAATTTAGTGATTCCCCGGCTCGGCGGCCGGATGCATTCCGTGCTGCGGCACTTCATGAACTCCGCGCAACGCAGGCTCTTGATGCGAGCGATAAAAATGATCCAGCGGGCCGGCGCCTTTGCCAATCGCGTACCCGTGCTCGATCGCCTTTTGCACATATGTTTTTGCGAGGAGCACGGCTTCGCGCAGCGCGCGTCCAACGGCAAGTTCTGACGCAATCGCGGAAGCAAATGTGCAGCCGGAGCCGTGCGTGTTCAGCGTGTTCACCTGATCGCCGCCGAAAGTGAACATCTCCATTCCGTCAAAAAGAACATCTACGGGCTTTTCCATGTGCCCGCCTTTTACAACCACGGCTTTCGCGCCGCGCTCCACAATTTTTCGCGCAGCCGCTTCCATTCCAGCAAGATCTTTAATCGGAAGTCCGCTTAGCACCGCTGCCTCGGAAATATTTGGGGTCACCAGGTTTGCGCGCTTCAGCAATTCTTCCGTCAAAAACTTCACGCCGCCCGCGTCCAACAAATCGATGCCGCCGGACGAAGGTTTGATGACCGGATCCAGAATGATGTTTGTAAATTTGTGGGCGTCCAGAAATTCCGCCACAACTTGCGCATTTCCGCGATTCGCCAACATACCAATTTTTATCGCAACTGGTTTTACGTCCGCCACCAGCGCGTCAAGCTGGGCGCGCAAAGTTGCCGAAGGAATCGGATGAACGCTCACGACGCCTTTTGTGGATTGAACGGTCAGCGCGGTAATGGCCGCAACGCCATACAGGTTGTGCGCGGAAAGAGTTTTCAGGTCGGCTGAAATGCCTGCGCCGCTGGAAGGATCAAATCCTCCGATGACGAGAACAATTGGCGGCGCGGATGCTTGATGATTTCCCAATTCGTTTTATCCTCTACGTAAAAAATAATTCGCTCTCAGGACGCATCGATTCATCCGTAAGAGGCAAAAATTGCCGGCTGCATCCAGAATGACGTGGACGATGCCGGCAAATGGAAATGTACGCGCGGTATTCGCCGCGCGCAAGCGGAAATTTACTTTACTGGAAAATTTTGATACTGCCGCGTCCTATGGGAATAGTCCGCGAATCGTCGTCGCTTCAGCAACACGCCCTACGGCCAGAATGTACGCGGCGTTGCGCATGTGCGTGCGATATTTGCGGCTGGTCTCAAACACGCCTTGAAATGCGCGGCGCATCACCGTTTCCATGCGCGAATTCACTTCGTCAACCGTCCAGAAGTAGCCTTGCAAATCCTGAGACCACTCGAAATAACTGACGGTGACGCCGCCTGCATTCGCGAGAATATCCGGCAGTACGAAAATTCCGCGGCGCGCGAGTACTTCGTCGGCGTGCGGAGTCGTGGGGCCGTTGGCCGCTTCGGCGATAATTTTCGCTTTGATTTGTTCGGCGTTATGCAGAGTGATCACGTTTTCGAGCGCGGCGGGAATCAGAATGTCGCACTTGAGCGTGAGCAAATCGTCATTGGACATGCGCGAAGCTCCCGGCATTCCTACGACTGTCCCCGAGCGTTCTTTGTATCGCAGCGCTTTTGTTGGATCGATGCCGCGCGAATTGTAAACGCCGCCGCGCGAATCGCTGATGGCCACAATCTTTGCTTTCTTTTCAGAAAGTAGCCGCGCTGCAATCGCGCCGGCATTTCCGAATCCCTGAATGGCAACGGTTGCGCCGCGTAGTGAAATCTTTTTCGCTTTGCAGGCTTCTTCGATTACGTACATGCAACCGCGCGCGGTGGCTTCGCCGCGCCCTTCCGAGCCGCCAAGAGAAACTGGTTTGCCGGTGACAACGCCGAGCGAGGAATATCCAACCGTCATGGAATACGTGTCCATGATCCACGCCATCGTTTGCGAATCCGTGTAGACGTCTGGCGCGGGAATATCCTTTTCCGGCCCGATGATCGGCAGAATTTCAGAAGCGTAGCGGCGCGTCATGCGCTCCAGCTCGCCCTTGGACATGCGCTTCGGATCGCAGATGATTCCGCCCTTGGCGCCGCCGTACGGAATAT
Source organism: Candidatus Acidiferrales bacterium (assembly GCA_036513735.1). Classification (GTDB taxonomy): domain Bacteria; phylum Acidobacteriota; class Terriglobia; order Acidiferrales; family UBA7541; genus DASTCZ01. The sequence goes on along the minus strand of DATBYL010000089.1, from coordinate 6,532 downwards.
TTACTGTTGCCGTTTTCCATGTCATCCACGCGGCGAGCGCTTTCACTTCGTCGAGCGTTACGCCGGGATGGTAACGGATGCCGCCTTTCGCGGGACCGCGCGCGATATTGTGCTGCACGCGAAATCCGGTGAAAACTTTCAACTGGCCGTTATCCATTTTCACGGGAACGGAAACTTCCAGAATTCTTTTTGGCGTGCGGAGAACCTGGCGCAGGCCGACGTCGAGCTTCAGGAATTCGGCGGCCATATCAAATTGAAGCTGCGCGATGCGAAACGGATTCAGATCTTCGCGTGGCGCCATGCGCGGTGCAATTGGTTGCGGAGCCGCCTTCGTCAACGTGGCCATTAATATGTCTCCTTGAATTCCATCGTAGCGGCGATCCGCGCAAATTTCTGAGGCCGCTTCCCCTTTGAATACTTAGGGTTACGTTGGCGCAGTGTAGTCAAGGGCGTGGAGACAAGTCAATGAGGATAGCGAGAAGATTTTCGCGGGGGCGTGGGCCGATAGCGCCGAAAATGAGAGGAATTAGAAGTTCGAGCGGACTGTAAGCCATTTATTATTAGTGACTTACGGCGGAAATTGGCGCCGGTTTAGAGCAAATTCAGGCTCCCGGAACGAGACGCTCAATACCCATAAAAGGACGCAATACTTCGGGGATTATTACGCTTCCGTCAGCTTGCTGATAGTTTTCTAAGATCGCAAGCCATGTGCGGCCGACCGGCAAACCGGAACCATTCAACGTGTGAGCGAAATCACTTTTTCCGCCTTTTGGTTTGTAACGAATGCCGGCGCGGCGCGCTTGGAACGCTTCGCAATTTGAACACGAAGAGATTTCCATGAATTCGTTTGTGCTTGGCAGCCACACTTCAATGTCATAAGTTTTTGACGCGGCAAATCCCATGTCGCCGGTGGAAAGTAAAATCACGCGGTAGTGAAGACCCAAGCGTTGCAAAATATCTTCAGCGTCCTTCACGAGCAATTCGTGCTCCGCGTAACTTTCTTCCGGATGAGTGAATTTGAAAATTTCTACTTTTTGAAATTGATACTGGCGCTTGATGCCGCGCGTGTCTTTGCCCGCCGCACCGGCTTCGGATCGGAAGCAGGAAGTGCCGGCGGTTACTCTAATCGGCAGCGCGCCGGCGTCAATTGTTTCGTCGCGATACAAATTTGTTAATTCCGTTTCGGATGTCGTGGTGAGCCAAAGATCTGTGCCTTCCAGGTGAAACATATCGTCCGCGAATTTCGGCAGCTTGCCGTCGGCGATCAGAGATGCGGTGTTTACGATGAACGGAGGCAAAATTTCCGTGTAGCCGTGTTCGCGGGTGTGTACATCCAGAAAAAAGTTTGCGAGAGCGCGCTCGAGACGCGCGCCCGCGCCTCGATAGACGGTGGTTCGCGCGCCGGACATTTTCGCCGCGGCTTTGAAATCCAGGATGCCCAGATTTTCGCCCAATTCCCAGTGCGGCTTCGGAGTGAAATCAAATTTCGGTGGCGCGCCCCAGCGGCGGACTTCTACGTTGGCGGAGGCGTCTGCGCCAACAGGTACGGAGCCATGCGGCAGATTCGGAACTGCGAGCATGAACTCGCGAAGGCGCGCGTCGAAATCTGTTACGCGAGCGTCATTGATAGAAATTTCCGCGGAGACGCGCTTCATTTCGGCCAGTATTCCAGAGGCGTCTTCGCCCGCGCGTTTGCGGCGTGCAATTTCGTCATTCGCTTTGTTGCGCTCGGCCTTCAGGCGCTCGACGGCGGTGATGGATTCGCGGCGCTCTTGATCGAGCGCGCGGAATCCAGCCATGTCGAGCGTCACGCCGCGATTGCGCGCCATTTGCTCGAATAATTCCAGATGATCGCGAAAATAACTCAGGTCATGCATGTGAATCAAAAGGATACCGCAAAGCAGAGAGGAGACAAAGCGGCGGAAAAAGGTTAAAACATCATGCGCTGAATTACAGTCATGCGGGCGCGGATTTACCCAGCGACATCGCGGGCCACATTTTATGGGGAAGGGATAGCGAATGCCACACGTTCAAATTACCTGGGTGGAAGGAAGATCGCCGGAGCAGAAGCGAAACATCGCGGCGCAGATTACGCAAACTTTGGAAACGGAAGGGCGCGCGAAACGGGAAAATATTCACGTCGCGTTTCTGGATGTGCCCAAGACAGATTACGCGGAAGGCGGAGTGACCATGGCGGATCAGAACCGTGTGCCGTAGGATTCAGTCGATCAGAGCGCGAGCGTTACCGAACAATCCTTACGGAACCATGCGCACTTGATTTGTCTGGTCGACGATAACTGTGGGCGCGTGCAGCGCTTGTTGTTCCGCGGTTTGCGGCGCCCACTTCGCAGTTACGGTGAAGCCGGAAGACGACGCATCCATCGTATAGGTGTAGCCATCGCGTCCGGCAAGGGGAATGGGAAGTTCGCCGCCGGAAACGAGTTGATCCATCGTCGCGTACGTGCTGTTCTGCGCGTAGTAGGAACGCTCGGCATTCGCGATGCTGCTCAAGTCCATTTCAACTCGAGTGGTGCTGATGATCTGCGTAGGCGTGCCTCCGCCAGCCGGAGAGGCTTGCTTCAGAAAAATGTAGTAGACGCCCAAACCTAGCGCCATTGCGACCAGCAAACTTACGAGTCCGCCGATTAGTTTCATAATGTAGATATTGTTGCGCCGTGGTGGTGTGCGGGCAATAGTACGGGCCGGATGGCGTGCCCATTGATATACGGATGTACGCTGGGTCCGTAAATTCTGGTAAACGCGAGCCAGCACTACGCGCTTAGCGAGCATCAAAGTATCGCGGGGAATGTCCGGGATTCCGGCTTCAGCATTTCAGGCAATCCGAAACATTCTGAAGCTTGCAGACGGGCACGCAGCCGTCTAGCATGCTTTGTGGCGAATTACGTTTTGAGGACAAGGTGCGGTAGATTTGACTGGCGCCAGCGGCATGTTGGATTTTCGGGGGTGAGTGTTGAAGAAATTTCTTAGCGCAATTTTATTTTTATCGGCGGCCTGTGTAATCGTGCCAGCGGCATGGGGACAAGCGGCTCAGGGACAGACTGCTCCTCCTCGTTCGGCTCAATCCGCGCCGAAGCCTGCGACGCCGACTGCCGCGAAACCTGCCGTGCCACAGACGCCCTCTGTCCGGCCGCCCGAACTGCACGTAATTACGCGCGAACTTCCAAATGGTCTGCGCATCATCATGCTGGAAGATCACGCCGCGCCGGTAATCAATTTGCAAATGTGGTACCACGTTGGCTCGAAGGATGAGAAAACCGGCCACACGGGCTTCGCGCATTTGTTTGAGCATCTGATGTACAAAGGCTCGGCGCACGTTCCAGCGGAGGAACATTCGCGCATCATCGAAGCGTTCGGCGGATTTGATAACGCATTTACCGCAGATGACATGACGGTTTTCTGGGAAACATTTCCCAATAATTATCTGGAGCGTGTTTTGTGGCTTGAGGCTGACCGGCTCGGCAGCCTGAATGTGGACCAGGCGAATTTTGAATCCGAACGCGAAGTGGTGAAGGAAGAGCGGCGCGTCCGCGTGGATAATCAACCGTATGGCCGCGTGATTGAAGACTTATACGCCCGCGCGTTCGACGTTCATCCTTACCATCACACCACAATCGGCAGCATGGACGATTTGAACAAAGCAACACTCACCGACGTCCGCGATTTCTTTCACCAGTATTACCGGCCGGACAACGTGACGATGGTCATCGTCGGCGATTTCACGGTGGAGCAGGCCGCCACCTGGGCGCAGAAATATTTCGGAGGAATTCCGAAGCCGGCGCAGCCTTTGGTGCGCGCAATTCCGCAGGAACCTGCGCAGACAGCCGAAAAGCGCTTCTCAAATTCCTATCCGAATTCACCACTGCCCGCAGTGGTGATTGGCTACAAAATCCCCGCGCAATATTCGCCGGATTCATATCCGCTGGATTTGGCGTCAAATATTTTAAGCGGCGGCGAAAGCGGGCGCCTATACCGAAAATTGGTTTATGAAGATCAGAGCGCTGTGCAAGTGAGTGGAGCGGGAAATTTTACGGAAGATCCAAATCTTTTCTTCGCAATCGCGATTATGAATCAAGGCCGAACTTCGGTTGAAGGCGAGAAGGAAATGCATGAGGTGCTGGACGACCTGAAGACCAAGCCGGTCTCTGCGGAGGAACTTGAAAAAGCGAAGAATCAGGAAATCGCGGCATTCATTTTGGGGCGCGAAACCTCGAAAGAAAAAGCCGACGCGCTGGGACGTTATTCGGTGATCGGAAAAAATCCTAATTTGATTAACACGGATCTCAGCAATTATTTGAAAGTCACCGCGGCGGATATCGAGCGTGTTGCGCGCCAGTATTTCACGGCCGCGCGCGCCACCGTGCTGGTCGTCGACCCTCCTAAGGGTGCGCCGCAGGGACCGGGGCCCGGACAACAACAGGATCAGGAGAACAAACAGTGAGCGCGAACGGCCAACAGCGGGAAAATAATATCTGGCGCGTGATTCGTAGGACTTCAGTTGCGCTCGTAACAATAATCATGATGGCGGCCGGCATAACGCTGGAATCGGTGCGCGCACAAACTCAGCCGGGTCAAACAGCGAAACCGCCCGTGCAGACACCGCCTCCACAGACCGCGCCTGTGGCCGTTCCGAATGGAGTGCAACTCGTCGCGCAAATGCCCGGCGCGGAACCGTCCAAGCCATATCATTTTCCGCCGGTGGCCACGCGAACTCTTGCGAATGGGCTGCGCGTTTTTGTGGTCACCTCGTCTTCAGAACCCGCGATTGGCATTCAACTTTTAATGACGTCGGCCGGATCGGTGAATGATCCTCAAGGCAAGCCCGGAGTGGCGTCAATGGCTGCCAGTCTGTTGACACAAGGCACCGCCAAGCGCACCGCGCAACAAATCGCTGAGTCGATTGATTTTGTAGGTGGGTCAATTTCCGCAACCGCCGCGGACGACGACACCATCGTCGGCTCCTCGGTCGTAAAGAAGGATTTTGATTTGGCGATGGATCTTCTTTCCGATGTTGTGCTGCGCGCCTCATTTCAGGACGACGAAATTGCGCGCCAGAAGCAGCAATTGCTTTCAAATTTGCGCGTCAGTTATGACGACGCCGATTATCTGGCCAGCGCGGTATTCGAGCGCGCGGTCTATGGCCAGCATCCTTATGGTCTGCCGACGGAAGGAACTCCGATTTCGGTTCAAGGGATGACCCGCGAAGATATCGTCAAGTTCCGGGATTCTTACTACACTCCCGGCACCGCGCTTCTCGCGTTTTCGGGCGATATTTCTCCCGAAGCTGCTTTTGCCGCCGCAGAAAAATATTTCGGCGCGTGGTCCACCAAGCAGACTCCTGCTCCGGCTCACACCTCGGCAGCCGTCGCTCCCGGCGTCCACATTATTGTTGTGAATAAACCGGACACCGTTCAAACGCAGATTCGCATCGGGAAGCCCGGAGTTCGCCGCAGCGATGCTGAATATATTCCGCTGTACGTCACCGACCGAATTTTTGGCGGCAGCTACAATAGCCGCTTGAATACAGAAGTGCGCGTGAAGAAGGGACTCACCTACGGAGCGAATTCAGTTTTTGACACGCGCATGGAAGGCGGCGATTTTCTGGCGTCCACCTATACGCGCACGGAAACCACTGTTGCCGCCGTGCAGTTGGTGGTCGATCAAATTAAAGGCATGGCCAGTGGAAATTTGAAGCCCGAGGAACTTACTTTCGCTCGCGATTATCTCGTCGGCGTTTATCCGATTCAGACAGAAACTCCGGATCAAGTTGCCAGCCGGGTGCTGACCGCCGCGCATTACGGTTTGCCGCCGAATTACAACGAGACCTACCAGAATAGAATTGGCGCTGTGACGCTGCAGCAAGCCAACACGGAAGCCGCTAAATATTTTCAGCCGGGAACTTTGGAAATTGTGCTGGCCGGAAATGCGGCGCAGTTTCGCGACAATTTGAAACGGGAATTTCCGGACGCAACTTACGAGGAATTCACTCCAGCGGAAATGGATCTACTTTTGCCGGCGATGCACCGCATGCCGGAATCGGTGCCGGCCGCCACTCCTGAAACAATCGCGCAGGGGAAATCCGAAATTGCTGACGCCGCGCAAGCAGCCGGCGGCGACGCTGTGGCCAAAATTCAAAGTATCGAATATTCCGGCGCGGGGGTTCAGGCGTCCCAGCAGGGAGATTTGCCGGTGCAGTTGAAACTCTCTCTCTCCTATCCAAACCACTATCGGCTGGATACCACGGTAAATATTCCGGGCCTTGCCGGGAATGCGCTTGTCGTTGGTTACGACGGTAAGTCCGGCTGGACAAGTTCGCCGGCAGGCGCGAACGATATTCCACCCGCGCAATATGGAGAATTTATTCGCCGCATTTTGCTGAGCGGCGGAATTGGCCTTTACCAGGCCTCGAAAGCCGGAACGGTACAAGTGCAGGCAATCAGTCGGCGCGATTTCCAGGGCACGAAGACGGACGCCGTCGCCGTCGTCGCGGGTAGCGTGCATGTTGTCGTTTATT
>DATBYL010000088.1:0-11663 GCA_036513735.1 Candidatus Acidiferrales bacterium | reverse complement strand
AATCACAAACTGCATCCGCTGTTCGTCCACGTCCACCCTTTTCCACGGCATCGTCTCCGACCTCCTCGACCGGAAACTCTATCCGCAGTTGTAAAGGATGTCCTGGCAACTACTGTAAAGGATGTTATGGCACCGTACACTAAAGGCTGGCGCTACATAAAAAAACGGCCGATCCCGAATTTTCGGGACCGGCCGTTTGAAATTTAGGATGTGCGAGACTTAGCGGTGTCCGCCGCCGTGTCCGCCGCCACCACCGTGAGAAGCGCCGCCTCCGTGGAAGCTGCCGCCACTTGATCCGCCGCGGAAACTGCCACCTGTTGAACCGCGGAAGCTACCGCCGACTGAACCGCGAGCCGGGGCTCCGCCTCGGAAACCTGCTCCTACTCCCGGGCGACCAGCAAATCCAGGACGTCCGCCAAAGCCGGGGCGTCCACCGAATCCGCCTCTGAATCCGAATCCGCCGCGGAAGCCGGGACCGAAGCCACGGAACCACGGGCCGGCGCCGATGAAGAATCCACCGTTAAACCATTCCGGGCCGTAGTAACCGTATGGCGCGCAAGCGTAAGGATAATAATTGTAGTAGCCGTAATCGCAGACCGGAGCTACGCCGACGTAGCCTGGGCCGCCGATCCCGACTCCAATGGCAACTCGCTGCGCATTTGCATGTGAAGCTGTCAGCATCAAAGCGCCGACGAAAACGAGAATTTTTAAGTAACGCATATGGCCCCCTTCTAAAAGCCTTCAATTCTGTTTCTAACTTACACCCGATATGATGCAGGATGAGTGCCAAACTCTTCGGTAAGATTGAATATCCGCTAAGCGCCCTGTTTCTATAGAGATATGGACAATGTCTCCTTGGGTGACGGCGCGGAAATCGCCGGAAAACGGTGGATTTTCAGCGCAAGTGGTGGTTTTCAGCCAGTTCATTTGACGCTCACTTGCTCGCCGCGCAGCAGCTTTGCCAGTTCCTCGAGTTCGGCTGGATTTAGATCGGAGACGAGCCAGTAGTTCATGGCGCCGCGCGTCCAGGAAATAACGTTATAGCCGCGTTCGCTTGTCTGCGATTCGGCGCGATCCGGTTCGCCGGTGGCGGGCAGCAGAAACACGCTGATGAAATGTTTGCGGCGCTGATAGACGAGCGCGGCGGTCGGATGCTGATCGAGATAGTCGAGGCGTCCGCCGATGAGCGGGAATCCCTGCGCGGCGAAATTTTCAACGGGCGGCGCGAAATCCAATTTGCCATCGAACCACGGCTTGACGGTGTGCTGATCGGTGGATTCGACGTCAGAAAGATGGCCGGGCATCAGCGCGCGAATGTGATCGGCGACGGCTTCGTCGGCAATTGCGGTGGAATTATTTGGCGCGCTCACCGGCAGAAGTTTCCATGTGAGGACGGCGCAGAAAATGAACGCTGCGGCGACCGCCGCGAAACTCCAGTTCCAGTCCCAGCGTTTTCGCGTGGATTTTTCCGTCGGAAATGCGTTTGCCGCGGCCGTGCGCACATTACGAACGACAGTTGGCGGTGCGGAAAAGCGCAGCCTGCTTCGCGCGATTGTTGCTCGCAACGCGCGGTCGGCCTCGAGTGTGCTGGCACATGCCGCGCAGGTGCGCAGGTGATCTTCAACCTCAAGCGTGTGCACGAGATCGAGTTCCGAATCGAAATAGCCGGCCAGAAGCCGCGTGGATTCCTGGCAAGTCATGGGATTGGCTCCTCCATCGGCTCCGGATTCGTTCGGATGGATTCAACTAAAATTGCGCGAAGGCGATCGCGTCCGCGCGCGAGGCGCGACATCACTGTGCCGATAGAAACGTTGGTGACCGCCGCGATTTCTTTGTAGGACATTTCTTCGATCTCGCGCATCACCACCGCTTCGCGAAAAATTACCGGCAATTCTTCCAACGCGCGGCGCACGCGTAAACTTTCGGACTGGGCGACGGCCATTATTTCCGGATTGCTCGGTGGCGTCTGAATGCTTAACTGATCAGCGCTCGAGGAAATTCCCGGCGAGTGCGCTTCTTCGTTAAATTCCGCCAAGTCGTGAGCGCGATTCCGGCCAAGCCAGGTGAAACAGGAATTTCGTACGATGGTTAACAGCCATGCGCGCGGATCGCCGCCGCGGAATCCATCGAAGAATCTTATGGCGCGTGTCATCGCTTCCTGCGCGAGATCTTCGGCGTCATGCGGATTGCGCACCAGCCAGCGCGCGAGATTATAGGCGGCGTCCATATGGGGCAGCACAAGCTGCTCGAACTGTTCGTGTTGGTAGGAGTTGGTCAAGCGAAGTTCCGCGTACTTCTTTCAGAATGAGATCGTCGGTTCAATCGCGATTTATTCCTACCATCAGATACAGGACTCTCGCCACAGGAATTTTATTCCCGGAGCGATTTTCGCGGCTGCCGCAGGAATAATTGCGCAGGAGCATTTGTCTGAACGGGTGGAGGCAATTGCGATGTCGAAACCCGTCGTCCCCGAAGAGATTTTAACGAAATACATTAAAAATGATAACTCCGCCGACGGTGTGGATCGCCGCGGATTCCTGCAATGCATGGCCTGGACCGGCACTGGAGTGTTGTGGGCGCTGAAGGGCGGAGTGCTGCGGTCGGTGGTGATGGATCCGCGCGGCGCTGGCGCGATGAGTGCCGCGGCCGGATCGGAGTTGAGCTTCGTGCAAATTTCCGATAGCCACATTGGCTTCGATAAGCCCGCGAATCCGGACGTTGCGGCGACGCTTGGCGAAGCAGTGAACCGAATTAACGCGCTGCCCGTTGCGCCCGCGTTTTTATTGCACACGGGAGACATCAGCCATCTTTCCAAGCCATCTGAATTTGATACTTGCGATCAAATTTTGCGCGGCGCGAAGGCCGGCCGCACATATTTCGTTCCCGGCGAACACGATTTCATCGGCGACAACGGAAAAATGTATTTGGATCGCTACGGAAAAGGAACGCAAGGCAACGGATGGTATTCATTCGACTATAACGGGGCTCATTTTGTCGGCCTGGTGAATGTGGCGAATTTGAAGGCGGGCGGAATGGGTTCGCTCGGCGCGGAACAATTGGAATGGCTGGAAAAAGATCTGCGCGGCAAATCCGCCAGCACGCCATTGATTATTTTCGCGCATATTCCGCTGTGGTCGGTGTATCCGGAATGGGGCTGGGGCACGGACGATTCCGCGCAGGCGCTCTCATATGTAAAAAGGTTTGGATCAGTCAGCGTGCTGAACGGTCACATCCATCAAACGATGCAGAAGGTGGAAGGCAACGTGACATTCCACACGGCCATGTCCACGGCATTTCCGCAACCCGCGCCCGGCAGCGCGCCTTCGCCGGGACCAATGAAAGTTCCTGCCGAACAATTGCGCGGCGTACTGGGAATCACGGAAGTGAATTTCGTCCGCGGACAGCATACGCTGGCGATTGTGGATCAGCCGCTGGTGAGCGGAGCCGCGGCGATGGGCGGTATGGACATGTCCGCGGAAAAAACAAAACCAGCAAGTTCGGCAAGGCCCGGCGCGAATGAAATTTTCATCGATAACTTCAGTTTTTCTCCGGCGAGCATCGCCATTCCGGTTGGAACGAAACTTACCTGGACGAACAAAGATGATGTGCCGCACAACGTGGTTAGCAACGATGGTTATTTTTCGTCAAAGGCGTTGGATACGGACGACAAGTTTTCGTTCACGTTCGATAAGGCCGGAAGTTACGACTACTACTGCTCGATTCATCCGCGCATGACAGCGAAAGTGATCGTGCAGCCGAAATAATTTCACGAACGAATTGATCTCCCTCCTGCCGCCGCTCGCACCCCCCACCGGGACACGCACCCGCGAGCGGCGGCTCCCCCTTTTTATTCATTGCATTCGGCAGGAAGGTTCGTTCGCGGCGTGTGCTTTTTCGTCCAAATGGAATTGCGGTGTAGCGACTGCTTTGCCGCGCGGATAATACTGAATTGTTTCTTTCCCGGCGTCGGTTTGGATGTAGAGCTTCGCGATTCGGTCGGGTTGATTGTTGTAGAACGACCAACTAGTGAGCGTTTGATCGTTGCGAAGACCTGCTTTGAATGCCGCGCTTTCGGGAATTACGCTGATAACTTTGTGCGCCTGACTCGAAGCCGCAAAATCGAAGCCGAGATCGAAAGTTGGAATATCAACTTCCGAGATTTGAACGCACGGGCCAAATGTGGCGCCGTTCATTTGCGGGAATGCATTCCGTTCGACGGCTTGCTGCAATTCGGTGCGCGCGGCAGGCGTTACGTAGGGTCCCGCCGTTTGCAGGATTCTGTCGTTCGTCAAAGGCCTATCGGCCTCACGCACCATGTCAAACATCACGTTATCCAGCGAATTTTTATTATTTGAATTCTTGCGGATTTGCCAATCGAGCCATGTGGCGATCACGCGGCCGTGAACATAGGCGCTGCTGGAAGCCGGGTAATCACGAAGATCGGTGTTCACGTTTTCCAGGTAGTCAGGCAAAGCCATCATGTCGGCACGATAAAGCAAAAGATATTCGTAGTACTTCGTGAAGCCTTCACGAAACCATTCGATGGACTTTTCGCCGTTTTGCGGAATCGAACCCATGCGCCGGGGATTCCACGCATGGAAAGTCTCGTGTACGAGCGTTGGCAGTTGGACTGAAAGCGGATCCAAACGCGACATATAAATCCAAAACGCATTTGTGAACGCGGAGCCGTCGCTGCTGCCGTGATCTTGATCGTAGGCTTTTACGGTGACAAGAAAATAAGGGAACTTCTCGTCATGCCAGAAATCGCGCACGATACCGACCGCTTTTTGAATATCGGCGATAGCTTGTTCATCGGTAAAAATCCACTGGCCTCGGATTGCTAACACGGCAGGCCGATTGCCGATTTGGAAATGATGGATGCGAAAGACGCCAGCGGCGAAGAGCGCTTCCCGCATGTTGTCCAAGGGGCCGGAATAGGATTGACAGCGATCATCGGGTTCGGAGCTGGTTCCAAAGCTGGTGGCTAACTCCCATGCGGCCGGCATTTTCTGCCAATCAAAATTGATGGTGACCGGGACCCCGCGATCCATTTTTGGATATATGAATGCGTTCTCTCCATTGATTTCGATATATTCCGGCATGATAACGGCGTGAAACTGGAGAGGGTGTTTAAATGGCCCGGTCCAGTCTTTCACTAGATCGTAGCTTAGAATTACTTGCTGGTTGGGCGGGTAGCGTAGCGTCTCACGGTCTTCCCCGGAGTCAGCGAGGACAGTCTCGCTGGAGAGTGCGCGGAGATTCGTCATTCCGTGAAGAGTTTCGCCGGCCCAGTGCGTGGGAATTTCGATTTCTTCAGTTCCTTCGGAGTTGCCCCGAAACTTCAGAGTGACGTGCAACGTGGTGTTTTCGGCAGTAAATGCGGGTTCGAAGACATACGTGAGAATGCGGCCCGTGCTTTTTTGAGAAAAAGTGCACTGAGCAGCGCACGGCAAGGCGGCTACGAGGCAGAGAAAAGGCATTACCGTGTAAACAAGCGACAACCGCAGGTGCAAGCCCATACGATATTGCCTGAATGATATCGATGTCATGGTTCCTTAGACGCCACAAATCCAAAATGGTTCAATCGAGTTCTTTGGGTGTAAAGTCGGAGCGGTTTTTATTGGAGATCACATGAAAATTACCGCGGGAGTTGGAGCATTGCTTTTTTTATTTTCGGGAACTGCACTGGCGCAGGATTTGCCCGCATATGTGAACGGCCAGCTTCCCGGATTGGTGGACATTTACAAGGGACTGCATACGCACCCAGAACTTTCGCATCACGAAGAGCAAAGTTCCGCGCTGCTTGCGGCGGAATTGCGCAAGGCTGGATACACGGTGACCGAGCACGTCGGAAAATATCCGGATGGATCCCAGGCATTCGGCGTTGTGGCCATTCTGAAAAATGGCGCGGGGCCAACGCTATTGATTCGCACCGATATGGACGCACTGCCAATTGTTGAAGAGACCGGACTGCCGTACGCGAGCCACGTGACATCGAAAAATGCGAGCGGCCAGGAAGTGGGCGTGATGCACGCGTGCGGACACGACATTCACATGACCACCATGATCGGCACGGCGCGCACAATGGCCGCGATGAAAAATCAGTGGCATGGCACGCTGATGCTAATTGGCCAGCCATCTGAAGAAACAATTGACGGCGCGAAAGCCATGCTCGCGGATCATCTCTACGAACGATTTGGCACGCCGGATATGGCGATTGCATTGCACGATACAAACCTAGGCGCGGCGGGCACAGTTTTCGTGACGCCCGGTGCGTCGCAGGCCAGCTCAAATTCAGTTGACGTGATCATGCGCGGAATCGGCGGACACGGATCGGCTCCGCAAAACGGAAAAGATCCAATTGTGATGGCTGCGGAATTTATTGTGCAATTGCAGACCATCGTGAGCCGGCAGGAAGATCCGCACGACCTTACTGTTGTGACCGTCGGCGATATTCATGGCGGCACGAAGCGAAATATTATTCCCGACGAAGTGAAAATGGAATTGACGGTTCGCACGTTCACGGACAAATCACTGAACATTGTTTTGGACGGCATTCGGAGAACGGCGCAGGGCGTGGCGCTTGCCGCGGGCGTGCCGGAAGATCGCGCGCCAATTGTTACCGTCTTAAAGGACGAGAGCACCACGGTGAATTACAACAATCCGGCGCTGACGGCGCGAGTGAAGTCCACGCTGGTGAAAACACTAGGCGCACAAAATGTGGTTGATGGAGAGTCGCACATGGGCAGCGAGGATTTTGGCGTGCTGGGATTGGATGGCCACAAAATTCCCACGTTCATGTTCTGGCTGGGCGCGATGGATCCCGCGAAGTTTGCCGCTGCGGCATCGGCCGTGAAATTACTGCCTGGGACACACACCAGCCGCTTTGAGCCATTACCGGAGCCGACGTTGCGGACAGGAGTTGTGTCGATGTCCTCAGTGGCGATTTCGCTGTTGCAAAATTAGAAGGCAGGGAACAAAAGCCCCATTCCAAAAAATCGGAACGGGGCTTTTTAGGACAACAATCGCTATTAATTTATTTTTATTGCGCAGGTGGCGGCGCAGCCGGCTTCGCGAATTTAGAATCATCCACCGGAACATTCTGCTGCACGCTATCCACTTGAATTGTGAAGCGGCCATTTGGCCGTGAAAGCGTCCAACGGAACGGAATTTTAATTCCGTCGGCGTCGCGATAGTCGGCGTAATCCACCTGAACCGGCATGTTGCCGAGCCCGGCGTCGTTGTATCGGATCACGCGCATCAATAATCCGGTTTGTTCATCGAAGTACAGGCGAACCTGGGCTGGAGTGCCCGGACCATTTCCGCTGACCACGTAATATTCTTTGTCGCCGATTTTGTCCGTACGCACACGCGTTTGTGCGAAGAGAGCCTTCACGCCGGTGGGAAATGCGATGGCGGCGTCCATCATGGCGCTCATCGAATCGATGGGAGCCATGTCGCGAGGGCCACCGCGTCCTCCGCCTTGCCATCCCGCGGTGCCGTCGTAGGCGGTGATGCTATCGCCGTTCGCATTGTGCGCGTAGGAAATCCGCTTGTTCGGCGCCTTCATATAGAAATCGATGGGAGTTTTATTTTCGCCGAGAATTTGAGTGGCCTTCTCTACACGAGTTGTAATCTTGGCGACAGCGGCCGCGCCGCCAAGCGCGTCAATGTATTTCGCGAAAAGTTGGTCGGCAGTGGGAAGAGCTGGAGCTGTGGCCGGGGCGGCGGTTGGGCGCTGCTGAGGCCGCTCGCCTTCCGTTTCCAGAATTGCGGGAACGCCGACCGGATTTTCCGAGCCGCGATGGCAGGTGTAGCAGGTGACCTGACGATTGCCGCGGAAATTATTTTTGTTGATGTCCATCTGCATCTGCATCATGCGGCGCGCAGTCAGCTTCATTGGCTTGTCGTCTTTCTCACGCGCGCCTTGCACATGGCAGGCATCGCAATCCACACCAAGCGCTACGGTGATGAACTGCATCGCCGGAAGCAATTGATCGGCGGGCAAATCCTTCAAGACCTGGATGTTTTTGAATCGTGGGTCTTGGCCGGCAGTCTGCACCTGAGCGGCCGTCTGCGGCGCAGCCGTTTGCGCGTGCGCGCCCGCAAAAGTCAGGGCGACGGTGAGCATCAGCCCTGCTACCGCCAACATAATTTTCCTGGACCTGTTGTTCATGACTGCTCCCTCAAATATGTGGTGAGTCTTCGACGCGCTCGAAATTGTATCAGACGCGTGCTGAAATCGTGTTGCTGCACGGTAACATTGACGCTCGGCAACGCGCAAATTGTTCATACCGCGCACTTCCACTACGACCGTACTATGCCCCCGGTACCGCGAAAATTGGGCCATCTGGTTCATTGAGCGGAATGCCCGCTTCCGCCAGCATGGATTTGACGGGTTGGGAGGTTTTTAGCCGCGGGGACGACGTTGCCGAGGAATCGGTAATGGAAGGCAAGCTTCCCAATTCGTCGCCAACTATCTTTGCGATTTGGATTTCCTAAAAAAGCGCCTGCGCAACGCAAATCTTGCTCCGTTTTCTGTTTGGACTCCGAAATGCCATTTATCCTGTGTAATCTGGTTTTATCATGAAGCTGGTTTCGCCTAAGTTATTGAATCGGCGAGGATATAGTTTGCGCCAATATTAGGCAACGCCAGCCAACCCCGACGGTTTTGGCTGGCACCGGCGGAAGAACAGGACATTTGCGAAAATGAATTTCGGAGAGAAATTCATTCATTTAATACTGGCGGCGGCCATTGCGTGTGCCGTTCCTGGGAATTCCGCGCCAGCGGGCGCTGCGGATTCGCCCCACGCGGCCGCGTATAAAGCATTCGACCGCTACATTCAACTTACTGAAGAACGTGTTTCGCGCGAACTTGCGCCGGGCGGCGCATTCCTGAATGTGGATACACTCAGCCTCAGCGAACGCGACGCTGCGTATGCCAAGTTGCGCACCGGCGACGTACGGATTGAATCGCTTACCACGTTGGATCGCGGACAAGTCATTACGTGTCCGGCTTGCATGATTCAGCACTGGGTTGGAATTGTTTTTATTCCCGGAGCCACGCTGAAACAAACCTTGGAATTGATGCGGGACTACGATCATCACGCGGAAATTTTCGCGCCCGATGTGATGCGCGCGAAAATTCTTTCGCACAGCGGAGATGATTTCACCGTCTTCATGCGATTTCACCGCGCAATGGTCGTCACCGTTGTGCTGGATACCGAGCATCGCGTCCACTATCAGCGCATTGACGCAACACATGCCGCGAGCCACGCCTTTTCCACGCGCGTGCAGGAAGTGGAACATGCCGGCACTTCATCGGAACGTGATTTGCCTGAAGGCAAGGACAACGGATATTTGTGGCGCATCAATAATTACTGGCGATTTCTGCAGCGCGACGGCGGAACTTACGTGCAATGCGAATCTGTGTCACTGAGCCGCGATATTCCCACTGGATTTGCGTGGCTGGTTGCGCCATTTGTGGAAAGTGTTCCGCGGGACTCGTTGCGATTTACGCTTGAGGCGGCGCGCAAGCATCTTTCGACCGCGCGAAACTAGGCGAGCGAACGCTGAACACGAATGCCGTGCAACGAATATTTGATCTACTGCGGCAAAGAGGAAATTAAATTGGAATTATTTTGGGCTGACTGCGCCTTCGCCTCGCGAATCGCGCTGCGATTCCGCAATGAACGCACCGCCATTCGGCCAAGATCGAAAGCGTTGTACGCGGCATTTTCGCGCCACAAATCGCGGAATGAAAGCACCTGCGCACGAAAATACCGCTTCAGTTTTGATGATGGCCGCGCCTGCAGCGCGGTCCGCGAAGAATCGTCCGCGAAAACCGGCGCGTTACAATCCTTCAACTCGATAACGGCTACGGCGCCGTCCGTGTGCAAGCGGTCGCCTGTCGCATTCGCAAGATTCGCGGGCATCCCGGGGCGCGGAGCCACGTGAACGGATTCAATGCAGCCGGCCAATCCGAGATCGCGCACAACTCTTTCGCGCTCCACATCAATATCGGATTCCACGCGATGAGTTAATTCTTTATTCCAGATTGAAAAGCGAACGCCGACATCGCGCGTGGAGGCGCCCACCCAAACATCCCGGCCTTGCCAGGTAAGCGTGTCGCTCCAAACGCGCAGATGATCGCGCCGTATCACGCAATTCAGTCCCTTTTGCCAGCCGAAATCATAATTGCGGCCATCGAACAATTGTTCCGATATCGGGCCGTGCGGATAACTGTTCGACGAAATCAATGCGCGAAACATGTGCGCGCCATTTCGAGTGGAAGGCGCGTCGCTGCTCAACCATCCTGCCGTCTCAAACGCACTCTCAAGTTGATCCTGCGAACCGATAAACGCGAGATTCACAACGTCGGCCGACACCCCTTTTACTGTGGAAGTGCGTTCCGGTAGCGACAGCACTTGCTCATCGAACGCGGACATTTCCGATGGATCTGATTCCCAATTTCGCGGCGCCAGATTCGCGTCGGCGGCCAAGGGCATTGGCGCGGAAAACTGCAGCACCAAATCCGTGCCTGCAGGATAATAAAGTTCCGGCTCGGGAAGAGTCGCAAAGGTAGCGCGCGCGGCCGGCACAACCCAGAAAGTCTCTGGATGCCACATCATCACGTAACCGAATGTATTGCCGATAAATCCGTGAAGAGTTTTTGTGCTGCGATTCCCGCGGATCACTCCGTCCTTTACTTTTTCGCGCGCATTATCCACGGACATTACCTGCGTGCGAATTTTAGTGGGTACGCCGTCCTGAATTACGCTATCGAATTCAAGTTGCAGCTTCGCCGTCTCATGGCGGAACCCCATTCCCACTTTTTGAACGGAAACAATGTGGCCTTCGACAAGCGTGCCCGTTGGCAAAGTGGCCGAGCCTTCGCACGAAGGCGATTCAATAATGAATCCACGGACAATTGTGCCGGGTTTCGAGCTATAAGTGGCGATTGGTTGCAGCAGACGGATACGAAAGGTTTGTCCGGCGGGAACTTGCTCACACGCGAACGCGTTTTTTGCGCCGCCCGCGCAAACGAGCAGCGCCACTACGGCGAGGAAATAAAATCGACGGCGGCACGGAAGTTCGGCACAAACTATCACTGATTGAGTTGGGCGCAAGAGTGCAGCCGCCTTCCGTCAACATCCACTTAGATTTTTCAATTAACTACAAGCGGGAACACGAAGTGTATAACGAACTGGGTGGTTTTGGCTGTCATATTTTGCACATCGCCCCACAGAGAGTAATTACGTAGTGGAAGCGCTCCGGCCGGAATTGATTTCGCTAATGTGAAAGTTGCAGTCGGCGCGCCTGCCGTGAAAGAATGCCGCCATGATGACCATCAAAAAAGTTCTTCTGGCCGGAATAGTCGTTGCCATTTTCTGTTTTGCGCCGCGCATTGGCGCGCAAACTACGCGTCCGGAAGCCGAAAAGAAGCTGGCTCACGACATCTACAAAGAGTTCGTCGAAATTCAATCGGGATACACGACTGGCGCGACGACGCCCGTTGTGAACGCCGCCGTCCGCTATTTGAAGGCCGCGGGATTTCCGGACTCGGATATTTTTGTTGGCGGACCAATCGATAAGAAAATGAATTTGGTCGTGCGCCTGCACGGCGCCGGCACGAAGAAACCCATTTTACTCCTGGCGCACAC
>DATBYL010000087.1:0-11573 GCA_036513735.1 Candidatus Acidiferrales bacterium | reverse complement strand
CCCACCAATTCATGCCGCCGGCGATTAGTCCCGAGGCGAGCATGTAAGTGGGAATGCAAACGCTCATAGCGACCCAGAGCGAAGCGTAATTGTAAACGCCCCAGGTGCGGCGCTCGATGGGAACGGGAGCGAGATCTTCGTTGTAGAGAGTGCGGTCTTGAGTTGCGTTCATAGAGCTGGTTGCTGAAAGTAATTCTCGTTGAGACAAAAACTACTGCCAGGCTCCGCCGCGTGCTTCGCGCCTCAGGAATTTTCCGCGTCCAGTGCGGCCGAGAAATTTTCCGCCATCCACAACTATTTCGCCGCGCGAAAGGACAGTGCGCGCGTTGCCTCTCACGTTGAATCCTTCAAACATTGAATAATCCACGCGCATGTGATGAGTTTTCGCGCTGATGATGTGCGCGGCATTCGGATCCCAAATGACGATATCGGCGTCACTACCGGGCGCGATAGTTCCTTTGCGCGGGTAAAGTCCAAAAAGTCTCGCGGGAGTTGTGGAGACAAGTTCGACGAAACGATTCACGCTGAGCTTGCCTTCGTTCACGCCGTGATGGAAAAGAAGTTGGAGACGATTTTCCACCCCGGGGCCACCGTTGGGAATTTTCGTGAAGTCATCCTTGCCGAGAATTTTCTGATCCTCGAAACAGAAGGGGCAATGATCGGTAGAGACGACTTGCAAATGATCGTGCTTCAAGCCGTCCCACAATTTCGGAAGATTTTCTTTTTCGCGCAGCGGAGGAGTGAAAACATATTTCGCGCCTTCAAAATTCGGGCGCTTTAGCTCGTCAATGGTGAGCAACAAATACTGCGGACAAGTTTCGGCGAAGATTGGCACGCCACGATCGCGCGCGGCCCGGACTTCATTGAGCGCGGCTTCGGATGAGAGATGCACGATGTAGACGGGCGCACCCGAAATTTCTGACATGGCGATCGCGCGATGGACAGCTTCGGCTTCGGCGGTAACTGGGCGGGTGAGTCCGTGATAAATCGGCGCGGTTTTTCCTTCGGCGACGGCACGGCGCACGATTACGTCAATGATTCCGCCATTTTCCGCGTGCAGGCAAATAAGCGCGCCATTTTTCGCGGTACGCGAAAGCGCCTGGAAAATTGTGGCGTCATCCACCATTAAAACATTTGGATAGGCCATAAAAAGTTTGAAGCTGGCCACACCGTCTTTCACGATGCCGTCCATATCTTCCAGTCCGGCTTCGCCGAGATCGGTGACAATCAAGTGCAGGCCGTAATCAATGGACGCGCGGTTCTCCGCTTTTTTCCACCAGATGTCGAGCGCATCGCGCATCTTTGTGCCCTTGGGCTGAATCGCGAAATCGATTAGGGTGGTCGTGCCGCCGAACGCCGCGGCTTTCGTTCCGGTTTCAAAGTCGTCGCTGGATGTTGTGCCGCCGAATGGCATGTCGAGATGCGTGTGCACGTCAATGCCGCCGGGAATTACAAGCATGCCGCCCGCGTCAATTATTTTTTCACCGGAAGCGGCTTCTAAATTCGCGCCGACTTCTTTGATGAGTTCGCCTTCGATGCGAACATCTGCCGAGCGGGATTCGTTAGCGGTGACGACAGTTCCATTGCGGATGATCATGCGAGTGTTTCCCCTGACCGCGGAAATTTTCAGCGCAACATTTTAGTGCTGCAAGAGATATTCAAAATACGGTTTCAGTATTCCTGGAGTGAGGCCAACCGGGTTCAGCAAATCACTGTGACCATTGTGCGTCACCAAAAGAGTTGGCGTGCTGTTGTAGCCGTGCGAATCGCCCAGATCTTTATCATGCTGTATCGCAGCGCGTATTTCTGGATTTTCAACCAGCGCGCGAACACGCTTCACATCGGCGGGGCTGAGTACGTTCGCAACCACGTCTTCGATCTTTCCGGTTGCGCCCCATGAATCCTGATTCTCGTAGAGAGCCGTTTCCACTTCGTGAAATTTTCCAATTGCAGCGGCGGCATTCGCCCAGCGCGCGGCTTCTTCGGAATGAACGTGAGCGGGAATGGGCAGCGGAAAATCGTGATGGATCAAATAAACTTTGCCAGCGGAACAATAATCCTCCAGCAGTTTGTGCGAAGCGCTCAGAAAAAAGCTGCGGCACATTGGGCACTGAAAATCGCTGAAGACCTCGAATTGAATTGGTGCGTTCTTCGAGCCGAGAGTTTTTGCCGCGGCGATCTGTGCTTCGGTGATTTTTGTTTGGGGCTGCGGTGACGGAGTTTTGGTTTTTGGCTGCGCGGCCGTGGACGTTTGAATCGGCGCGGGCTCCGCCGGAAGCGAAGTGCCGGAGCTTATTGCAAACGCGCCGGCGAGAACGACTATCGCGAAAATCGATCGGCTGGATTTAGCGCCGCTAGAGTTCATTAGCATTTTGACGCTCCTGTACGTTGTTCCCAACTTTGCGCGGCCACGCCTTTGTCCACGCGCTCCATGGTGATGCAATTTTCCACGGGACAGACAAGCCAGCACAAATTGCAGCCGACGCATTCGTGCTCGTCAACCTTCGGAATGCGAATTGGCGGCGTGGCGTGCGTGCCGTTGCCGGAATGTTTTTCCACGTCGGTAACTGTGATGCGCTTACGGCTTGCGGCGACGAGGTCTTCGGGATTCTTAAATCCTTCGATGTGAATGCACTGATGCGCGCCATCCCAGCAGGCGATGTAGCAGAGATCGCAACCGATGCATTTATCGGGATGAATGCGCGCGATGATTTTGTAATTTAAATTCAAGTGTTTCCATTCGGTGACGTTCGGCAAGCTGCGTCCGCGAAAATCGTCTATCTTCGCGAAACCTTTTTCGTCCATCCAGTTGCTCAGGCCGTCGATCATGTCTTCCACGATTCGGAAACCGTAATGCATCGGCGCGGTGCACAGCTGCACGCTCTGGCAGCCCATCAGAAAAAATTCCGCGGCGTCGCGCCATCCGGAAATTCCGCCAATGCCGGAAACAGGCAGCGCGACTTCAGGATCGGCGGCAACTTGTTGAACCATGTGCAGCGCGATTGGTTTCACAGCCGGGCCGCAATATCCGCCGTGCGCGGATTTGCCGTCAACTTCAGGGCGCGGAACAAAAGTATCCAGATCAATTCCAGTGATGGAATTAATTGTGTTGATGGCGGAAAGTCCGTCGGCCCCGCCTTGTTTTGCGGCGCGTGCGACGTGACGAAGATCGGTCACGTTCGGCGTGAGTTTTACCAGCACCGGCGTTTTCGCTACTTCTTTCACCCACTCGGTGATCATTTTGCAATATTCGGGAACCTGTCCTACGGCGCTACCCATACCGCGTTCGCTCATGCCGTGCGGACATCCGAAGTTTAATTCCAGTCCATCCGCGCCGGCTTCTTCGGCTTGTCGGACGATCAAATGCCAGGCTTCGCGCTTGGAATCCACCATTAATGATGCGATCACCGCGTGATGCGGATAGCGTTTTTTCACTTCGGAAATTTCGCGAAGGTTTACATTCAGCGGGCGATCGGTGATTAGCTCAATGTTATTCAGGCCCATCATGCGCTGGCCGTTCCAATCGACGGAAGAATATCGCGAAGAAACATTCACGATTGGTTCGCCCAAAGTTTTCCAAACGGCCCCGCCCCAGCCGGCGTCAAATGCGCGCATCACTTGATCGCCGCAATTCGCGGGCGGGCCGCTGGCGAGCCAGAACGGATTCGGGCAGCGAATTTTTCCGGCGAAGAGTGTGGTGAGATCAGCCATGATGGGCCTCCAGCGACTTCGCGATTCCCGCGGCGGCGCGTTTTCCAGCGGCAACGGCGTCCACGACTTCGCGTCCGCCATTTACGCAATCGCCTCCAGCAAAATATTTCGGGTTTGCTGTTGCGCCGGTTTCAGGATTCACCATAACGCAGCCGTTTTTTAGTTCGACGCCTTTGCAACGCGAAAGAAAATCAACCAGGCGCGTTTGGCCGATGGATGGAATGATCATTTCGCAGGGAATTTGGAAATTAGAATTTGGAATTGGCGCGAGATTTTTATCCACGCGAACACATTCGATGCTTTCAACTGATTTTGCCCCGTGAATGCGAACTGGCTGCGTGTGCCAGTGAAATTCCACGTTGTCGAGCAACGCCAATTCGTATTCGTAATCGAAGGCGGGCATTTCATCTTGTCCGCGCCGATAAATAATGTGGACTTCTTCCGCGCCCAGACGATGCGCGGCGGTGGCGGCATCGATCGCAGTGTTTCCGGCGCCGATAATAATTACGCGGCGGCCCACGCGGAGAGAGGAAGTTTTGTATGCGGCGATAAATTTCAGCGCGTCAACAACATCGGGGAGAGTTTCGCCGGGAACGTTCAGGCGAAGAGTTGAACCAAGTCCAACGCCGAGAAAAATCGCGTTGAATTCGTGTTCCAGAGATTCGATGTCTGCTTCCACGCCGAGGCGGAATTCCGCGCCCATGCTGCGGACCAGATCGACTTCTTTTTTGCTGTCTGACGGACGGAATTTATATTCGGCAATGCCGTAAGTGTTCAGTCCGCCGGCCAATGGATTTTTATCTATGATCGTGACAGCAAATCCGCGGTGGCGAAGTTCCGCGGCGCAAGCGAGAGAGGCCGGCCCCGCACCGATGCAGGCTATTTTTTCTAACGCCTGCGTTTTTGCGACGGGCAAACTGGGCGAGTGCGAATAAAAATAATCCATGGCATAGCGTTGCAGACGGCCAATTTCGATGGGCTGTTTATTGTAGCCGTGCATTACGCATGCGCCTTCGCAAAGAACGTCCACGGGACAAACGCGCGAGCAACTGAGTCCGAGAATATTGGATTCGAGGATCGTCATCGCGGAGCCGCGCAAATTGCGTGTGGAGATTTTCTTGATGAAACGCGGAACATCTATGTGCGTGGGACAGGCGACGGTACACGGCGCGTCAAAACAAAATAGACAGCGAGTTGCTTCCACTGTGGCGGCTTGCGGCTCGAATGCCGGATGAATATCCGCGAAAGCCTCGGCGAATTGTTCCGGCGAAAGTGGCGGAACGGTGCCCATAGTTTACGCCTTCACCAGATCGCCGTAAGTGTCGGGCCGGCGATCGCGGAAAAATTGCCAGGTCTGGCGGACTTCTTTGATTTGGTCTAGATCGAGATCGGCGATCAGGACTTCGTCTTTTTCGCGCGAAGCTTCGGCAATTATTTTTCCGCGCGGATTGCAGAAATAACTTGTGCCGTAAAACTGTCCGATATTCCATGGCGCTTCCGTGCCGACTCGATTAATTGCGCCGATGAAATATCCATTAGCGACGGCGTGGGCGGGCTGCTCGAGTTTCCAAAGATACTCGCTGAGTCCGGCGACGGTGGCGGAAGGATTGAAAACAATTTCGGCGCCGTTCAGTCCAAGCGCGCGAGCGCCTTCCGGGAAATGACGGTCGTAACAAATGTAGACGCCGATTTTCACGAAGCCCAAATCAAAAACTGGATAGCCCAAATTTCCCGGACGGAAATAAAATTTCTCCCAGAATCCGGGAGCCACATGAGGGATGTGATTTTTGCGATATTTGCCGAGATATTTTCCCGTGTTATCAATTACGGCCGCAGTGTTGTAATAGACGCCTTCCTGCTCGAGTTCATAAATTGGAACGACGAGCGCCATGTGATGTTGGCGCGCCAAATCCTGCATTAATTTAATCGTGGGGCCGTCGGGAATCGGCTCGGTCAGGTCGTACCATCGCGTTTCTTGTTCCGCGCAGAAATATGGACCGTAGAAAATTTCCTGCAGACATGTGATTTGCGCGCCGCCTTTCGCCGCCTGCGCGATGTAGTCGACGTGCTTATCCATCATGGCTTTCTTTATTTGCGCGAGCGGAAGATTAGCGGGTGCGGCGTTGGCTGCTTGAATCAATGAACATCGGACGATGCGGGGCATTTCGTTTCCCCCTGGAGTTTATTCCGGCGATGTTGCTAGAGGCCGCCAATTATGTGTGTTTCGGCGGCGGATGGCAACAGCGGCCGGAGGCTTAGTTACTATTCGGCGGAAATCCCGGCGGCGGAAACGCGACGACGCCAATTTTTCCGTCGCCTTCCATTTCAATTGTTGGAGCGTAGGGACCGAGAAGTTGCCGTCGCCACCAAACGCCTTGCGCGTGTTTTTCGACTTCCGAGGAAAACCAATATTGCCAAATGATGGCGCGAACTTGTTTTGGCGGCGCGTTTGGAAATGGATTGCTCGCAAAGAGTCCGAGGACGTCAGGATCATTTGTGAGCAGCCGTCCTTCAGTGCGCGGCACGATGGAAGATGCATTCCACGGACCGAGCGAAGCAAACCATAGATTCCAATCGAAGCGCGGCTGATAGGGCGCATAAATTCTGGGAGCTTTGTCTATGTCTTGCGGTTTGAAACGGAATTGATATGTTGTCCAATTTTGGCCGTCATTCGAGCCTTGGAATTCAATTTCGTAGCGGTTCGGAGTCATTCTGGCGAACAATCCATATTGGTTGGCGATGCGAAATGGTTCGAGCGCAGCTACGGGCGAAGTTGGAATCGGCGCGGAAGGAATGAACAGCCAAATTAATCTCGCGGTGGTTGCGTAAAAAATCCAGAAGAGAACAACGATTACGATTGATAACTGGAATCGCGTGAAGCGTTCGGGGAGAGAACTCCACGAAGCTTTTTTCTTATATTCGACCTTCTTACTTTCGAGTGAAGCGGGTTCCGGCTGCGCTGGCGCTAGCGACGGATCAGGTTTTTCCATCCAGCGCGGAACATACCGGGTGAGAAATTCGTCGTCTAGCAATAAAAATCCGAGGAAGAGAACCAGATAATTCAGGAAAGTATAATTTGCGGTGAGAATGATGGCGAGTTCCCACGGAGTAACAATCAAAAATAAAATGATGCGGAATTTGCGCGGAAGAAACAGCATCCATACAATTACTAATTCGAGCGCGAGGGTTAACGCGGCGGTGCCGACGTGAACTGCGCGCGGTAGATGAGCGGCATACCAGCCGATCCACGTGGGTAGCGGACCGTTTTGATAATAATCAATGATGGCGGTTAAGTGGCGCCATTGCGGATCGCCGCTGGCGAGTTTTACGTAGCCGGACTCGAAATAAATCCGGAACCATTCCCATTGCAAAAGCCACATGCTGGCGCGCGAAGGCGGACTCGATTCGCCCCAGCCGGGTCGCAAACCGGCGGGTGCAAAAAATAATGCGATGAATCCTGCTTCGAGCAACATTCCGTCAGATTGGTATCCGGAAAATTCACGCGCGGCGGCAACGAAAGAAAGAAAACAGGCGAAACATATGAAAAGAGAAAGGCGCGGCCAAATATTTATTACCACCAGAAGCGATGCGATCATTCCCGCCCAGCAGAGAAAAATTAACATGTGCGAACTTGCGGAATACCAGAGCAGAGTGGGCGCAAACCAAATACGATAGTTTCCGGGGAATTCATGAGCGACGGCCGGAAGAAAATCCGCGGCGGGAAGAATTCCTTGCGGGCCGATGAGTCCGCGAATTTGAAATACGAGCGAAAAAAATGCAGAGAAATAAATCAGTCCGAGCGCGCGAAGAAAAATCCAGCGTGGAATTAGACGATCGAATGCGCCGCGCTCTGAATCGAAGAGCCAGCGAATCGTTTTGAGCGGAGCGCGTTCCATCGGTGGATATTATACAAAGTTTAGTCGCGCGACGGACGTTCGGACATTTTCATTTGCGTACCTAATTTCGGGGGCTTGGCTTGTAAGTCATTGAAAATGGGTGTTCGCACGGGTGGACGACGCATCATTTTTCGAGCTAAGTCCTTTATTTGCAATACATACACCACAGATCGGTGTAAGTCCTGTATTTGCAATACATAGCAAAAACACCCGGGGGTGGGGGTACGCGTTTTTTCAAAATCGGATTTAGACCGCAACGATTCCTGACGGGGCGGAGTGGGGATTCCAGGGGCTAGACCCCGGCGTCAAAGTGCGCCGCCGGATATCCTTCTTCCGCCGTAGCGGAATCAGGATGACGTCAAAACCAAATTCAAAACCAAATTCAAGATCAAAAACCTCGGGTTCGGCGAACCCGAGCTACACATGCTGGCCGAGCTGAACATGCTGTCGCGTTACGACTTGCGGGAGGTTTCGTTGGGGAGATGGACGCCGCAGGTGCCGTCGGCGCATTGGTCTTTATTCCAGCGATAGCGATTGCGGGCGATCCATGCGTAGATTTGTTTTGCGATGAAATGAATTCCGGGAACGAGAAGGAGCCAGGCGATTAAATTCCAGCCGGGAAGAGTAAGGCCGATGCGTGCCCAGGCGTCTGCGCCGGAAAAAATGCGGCCGCGCTTGTCCACAGCTTCCATCAGGCGCATGGCTTCTTCGCGATTTACTTGCGGGAAGCGAATTGCGGCGGATGGATCGTGCAAATCCAAAAGTTCGATACGCGAGCCGTGGTCCATGCGCTTCAAGCGATTGGCGCTGGCGCGGCAGAGGGAGCAAGTGCCGTCGTAGAGGACTGTTAGGTCGGGCACTGCATTCCTTTCGGAGCGTGAGTGAAGCGCCGCGGATTTAGATCAGTGTCCGGCGGCGTTCGACTGAGCGGGAATCGAGGCCAAAGATCCGGTATTGGGATTTAACTTGTGTCCGAAGATCGATGAGTCGGACAAAGCGACGATAAATATAAAAACACCACGGGTTGGATTTGCGTTGCTCGCGCTTCCAACTGGAGTGGGAGAAAACAGAGTTAGGTTACCAACCGAGGAAGCAAATTGATCGGCCACTTCCTCGTGGTCAACGGAGTAATTGCCGAGCGCCGGAATGCCAGTCTGGACGTCCCAATGGAATAGTTGAGCCGATTGATGCACTGTTGCGCCGGTACGAGCAAAAGTTGTGAGCACGTAGCCGAAATTCGCGGACGGCGAAAGTGCGAGCGAAGTTGCGTCAGCGACGGCATTGCCCAAGAGTAGCGGCGAAGATTGAACAAACGCGCCGGTGCCAGAGTTCATTGTGAAAACAAAAAGCGTGGCGGAGTTTGTTGTCGAATCTCCTCCGGCGGCGAACATAAAGCGTCCGGTTGGATCGATAGCGATGGAAGTGGCTGCGATTCCAGATTCGATGGCGAGGGGCGAACTGGAAATTGGATTTAGCGCGCCTGTGCCGGGAGCAATTGAGAATGCCGCGATCTGCGGCGCAGCGGCGGCACTTGACGCGCCGGATTCCAAGCCTGAGACGTAGAGAAATTTTCCGCTCGGATCAATTGCGGAAGATTGCGGGCGAGATACTTGAGCTGAAACCGTTTCAATTGCGCCGAGCGTGCCTGAATTTGGATCGACGGAAAAACGAGTGATGGAGCCGGGTGCGGTTGGGTCTGCCGTGTTTGGATTTTGCGTGACAAAGTACGCGAATTTTCCGCCGAGATTGAAAATTAATGTTTCGTTGCCATTGGCGCTGCCATTTATGGATGTGGCGCCGGATGGAATTACCGCGCCGGAAGTGGAGGCGATCGAAAATGATTGCACAGAATTTCCGCCATACAGATACAGAAACTTGTGCGAGGGATCTGTGAGCATTCCGGCGGGGATGAAATTGGTGTCGAGCAATGGAGAAGTGACGCCGGTTGGCGTCAATGCGCCGGTAGTGTTGTCTATCGTTTCAATTGTGAGCGAACTTCCGCCGGTTTGTTGCGGTGACAAAACGTACGCGAATTGCGATGAAGCGTTCGCGGCTGGACCGATGGCAAAAAATGTTGAGGGAGTTGCGGATTTTGTTGATGATCCGGAGCTTGCGGTGATGGTGGCGGTTGTCGTTGCTGAACTGACGCCGGCGGTGTCGTCGGTGACGGTGAGAGTTACGGTGCAAGTGCAGGCGCTGGAATAAGCGTGAGTTGGAGTTGCGCCGGAAGCTGTCGCGCCATCTCCGAATTGCCAGGAGAATCCCAGCGCTGAACCCGGAGGAGCGGTGGACAGGGAGCCATTAAATGATACGGCGGTGCCGACTACTCCGGTGTATGGGCCGCCGGGTACGGCTACGGGTGCGGTGATGATTTGTACGGCGACGTTGTTGGAGCCTGTGGCGCCGGAACTGTCGGTGACGGTGAGCGTTGCGGTGAAATTTCCGGCGGTTCTATATGTGTGAGCGGTGGTCGCGCCAGTGCCGACGCCGCCGTCGCCGAATTGCCATGCGAATGAGACGATCGTTCTGCCACTTGGCGCGGAACCGGAGCCGCTAAATCCCAAGGACTGATTGACGTTTCCGAGATACGGGCCGCCGGGATTTGCTACCGGAACGCCGCTAGGAGCAGAGCCGCCGCCTCCGCCGCAAGAAATGGCGGTGAAGATAAGAATGACGGACAAGATGACGGGTATTGCAGCGGAAAATTTACTGTGAGTTGCGCTGTTGGCGGCTTCGTTCATATGAAATTTGTTGGTGTACATGCGATGTGTGATTGCGCGAGAGGCTCCGCGGTTGCCTTGGATGGTGACAATGGAAAGGTTACTCTGGGGAAGTTTGGTGTGTCAATTCGTTGAGAAGGTTCCGCTTGGCGGATGTAACCGATGAAGAATCCATCGGTGCTGGTACGATGAGAAGCAGGAGAAGGACTGATGACCGGTGTTGTCGCACATCTGTGGAAGAATCGAAACGTGTTGTGTTTAAGTCGATGGAAGAAATTCGTGCTGGCTTCTGTAGCTTTCGCGATCGTGGCTGCGCCAGCGATTCGCGCGCAAGACGTGCCGGACTGGCAGACAAAGGCCGGCGGCAAGATGGCGTTTGAAGTGGCTTCGGTAAAGCTGAGCAAGGGAGAGATTGTTCGCAACGATTGGTCGCTGAGCGCCTCGGACGACTATCACGCGACGGGTGGACGCCTGCGTGCGGGGTTCCCGCTGACGACTTACATCAAGTTTGCCTATAAACTTTGGCCGAGCGAGGAGTTGAATCGCGAGCTTTCGCGTCTGCCGAAATGGGCCGCTGATGATCGCTACATTATTGAAGCACAAGCACCAATCGATAATCCGACTAAGGACCAGATGCGGCTCATGATGCAGGCTTTGCTTGCCGACCGCTTCCAGTTAGTGGCGCATTTTGAGGCCAAGGAGGTTCCGGTGTTTGAGCTGAGGCTTGCGAAGGCTGGCCAGCCGGGGCCGAAGCTGATTCCTCATGCAGATGGTCCGCCATGCGATAAACCCGCAGCGTCGCCGGGCGCGGGTGTCGCTGGGTTTACCATTTGCGGAAACCTTTCGGCGATCGGGATGCCGTCAGGCGAATCGATGGTCGGCTCCCGCGACGTGACTATGGAAGTGATCGCAAATGCGCTTTCTGCTGTGCCGTTGGGATTGGGTCGCCGGTTAATCGACAAGACCGGTCTGACGGGGAGCTTTGATTTCACGCTCGAATGGGCGACCGAGCCGGTTAGAGGTGCCGATTCCGATTCGGCTCTGCCACCTGCACCGTCCGGTACGACCGGTCTTGAAGCGTTGCGCGATCAGCTTGGACTGAAAGTGGAACCGGGGAAGGCGTCGTTGATGTTTTTGATTGTGGATAAGGTGGAGAGGCCGTCGGGGAACTGAGAATGTCGCCAACTGCCACAGGCTGAAGCCTGTGTTACCTAAACCCGTCGGTTGAATAACCTCAGCGGACTAT
>DATBYL010000086.1:0-17799 GCA_036513735.1 Candidatus Acidiferrales bacterium | reverse complement strand
CGATCATGCAGGCGCCGCGCAACTTTTAACGGCCGCCGCGAAAGCCGGAAATCCGCTGGCGCAATTGCGTCTCGCAATCATGTACGAACACGCGGACGGAGTTCCGCACGATAAAAAATCCGCGTTCATGTGGTACAGCGCGGCCGCCGCGCAGGGCGAGCCCGCTTCGCAAGCGGAACTTGGCGGATATTACGAAGACGCCGATCAGGTGCCGGAAAATTGGGATTTGGCGGCGAAACTTTATCAGGCCAGCGCGCTGCAAGGCTGGGCGAACGGACAATTTGTGTTGGCGCGTGCGTATCAATTCGGAATCGGAGTGCCGCAAAGCCGTCAAGTGGCGATCGCGTGGTATCAAAAAGCGGCGGCGCAAGGCGGAAGCGCTGGAGCATATTGGGCGCAGTGGCTCAGCTCTCCAACAAACAATATTGGATTCCGCAATGTCGCCGAACACGACGCGGTAATCGGCGGCAAGCTGAGGTTCGGATTACTTGGCGGCGATCCCGCTGGGATTTTATTTCATAATTCCGGCCAGCGAAGCGCGTGGCTCGCCGGAGAAACCAGGCAACTCAATCTTAGCGAAGCGACGGCCATGTGGAACGTGAACAAAAGTCAGTACGACGCATGTACAAAAAGTGGAGCGGGAGGTTGTGTTCCACCAGGACCAAAGCCGGGGCAATAGCTTTTGAAATCGGCACGCCGAATTTATTGGCTTTCTTTCACGATGCGTCCATTCAGCGGCTGAACCGGACGCACGTCGTGCGGATAGAGTTTTGCGAACGCGGCGATTTCCTGCGCGGAAATTTCCATTGGAGTTTTCAGCACAAACCAGGTGACGCCTTCGGTGCACGGCGGCGCCGTTTGCGATCCCATGTAGGTGTAATAAGGTCCGGCATTTTCCGCTGAATTGTGTGGAAGCAGGCCAACTGGATTTATTTGCACTCCCGGAATTTCGTGCTCCGCTCCCGCGGTTTGCGGCATATATTGCCAGAGCTGCTGAATCACCGTGTTCGCGCCACCCGCTTTCAATAGGATTGCCACGCCTGCAACTTTTCCGTCAGCGGACGCGTGCATAAAATGGATCACCATATCGGAAGGCTTGCCGTGAATTTGTTCTTCGCTGGGATGATGAAAATGGAATTGCGTTAGTTCGTAGCGCTTGTCTCCCACGATTAGAAAATTTCCATTCCCCGCAGGATAGTTCACACGAACGGCTGTGTAGCCATTGTTGATAATTTTCAGCGGGCCGCTTTTGTATTCAAATCGGATGGCGGGAAGCGCAGATTTTTCCGCGCTTTGAATATCAATCGGAGATTGTTCTCTGCCGGTTTTGCACGCGGCATATTCCGGATCCAGATCGCCCCAATGCTCTGGCCCGAGAGCGCCATCGTAACTCCATTGCGTGCGCCACTGCGCTCGCGGACCATCCGGAAATAAAATCGCGGCGATCATCAGCAACACAATCGTCATCCAAAATTTTCGCACGTTGCACCTCGCTTCGCGCCGCTGAGTCTACCGGCAATAGTATGCCCATCGCGAGACGCTGACAATTCGTTGCGCATCGAATTGTGAATGCAATGCTGCTAACGTGAATGTTGCGCGCTAGTGGGAATTTGTCAACGTGAAGGAGTTGAAAAACGTCGCGGATTTCTCCGCGGCGGCCGCGGCATCATATGACTTCGTAAAAATAAATTGCACCATGTACACGCGTTTTTCAACCAGGATGATTCGTGTCACAAGATTAAAATCTTTGCCCGACGAATTCGTGGTTGCTTTCAGTTCGCGTCCCGGATACCCGCTGAACTGGATCGTTTTTTCCGATTGAAGCGTTCCATTCACGGCCTTCAAGTAGCCGTCGCGCGCCTGGTCGAACGAATAGGCCATCTGCGGCGCCAGATCAAAATATGTCACGTTATAAACCACGTCGCTGCCGGCGTCCGGGTCCGTGCATATTGCAAAATATTCCGTCAACGTTTCGCCCGTGTGGGCCGGCGCATGATCTGTGCTCAATTCCGCCTTGCCGGGAAAAAGTACGGAGTAGCGGCCTTCGGGCGAATTATAAGCCGTCCATCCCGGCGGCACTTTTGGGCCGCACGCAAAGGCCGCGCCCATCACGAGAATTAATAATGCGGCCGCAAGCGCCCTCATGAATTTCCTCCCACGAAGTGATGTGACCATCTTCGCAGAAGGCGCGAACTTTTCCGACGAGATTTTGCGGCGATATGAAAATCAACCAGTGCTAATTACGAACGCGCTTCAGCGGCGCAGGCTAAATTAAGTAGCAGGCGTTGATCGACCATCACCGCCAGGCAGCACGTGCAGACGTCCATTTCTTTTCGCGCCCAGCCGCCGACGGCCGGCAATCCGCCAAGCATTTTCATCGCGGAGTAGTGAACTCGCAGGCGCCACACGGTATTAGGAACCGCTTTCACGTCGGGCATTAGCCGATGAAGGCTGAGCAACTTGCTGAAATCTTCCGCGCGCATGGCGGCGTTTTGAAATCCTGCGGCGACGAAGAACTTTTCCGACAGCGGCTGCGCGGCCATGCCATCCAGCAGCGCGCGCCAGTAGCCGACGAAGAACTGCGCTCCAGCTGCGATCGATGCAAACAACATGAGTGTGCTGAGCAAAGTCTATGGTTCCTCGTAGACCCACTTTGCCGATTCGCACAGTCCGGCGCAATGGCGCATCGGTACCATCCAATAGTTTGGATTTCAGCCGGCGGCGCGAATGACGCCGATTTCAATCACAGCTTGGAAGCAATTTGCAGCGCCAACGTTTTTTCTATCGCCTCTTTTTTGTCCACAGGCATCGCATGAGCATACACGCTGACCTTAAACGACACAGCGCCCTTCTTGACGAACATGACCGCCATGGTGTCGATGACCTGATAATAGGCGTCGTCTCCAACGCCGCTGACCGGCGTAATTACAACGCTCTTCGCCGCGCCCAATCTTTTTCCGCCATCGAACATATCCGCAGGTTCCAGCAAAAGAGTAATGGAGGCAATAGTCTTCGCGTCGTTGCCGGACGGAGTCCAGGCGCACGTCTTCTTAGATGTCGGCGCCACGTACGTTCCTGCGCCGACGGAAACTGACGCCGCGGAGCTTACTTGTGCGGCGCTAAGAAGCGAACAAGCGTCATCGGTAGCTGCTCTCGCTGACGGAGTGATCGCAGCAGAAATGACGACGATTGCCGCGCCGACAATCAAGTTGACGAAAAATTTGCCGCGGTGGATTTTCTTCGAGAGCATATCGTAAGCCTCCTATGTGGACGAAAAATGCGGACTGGTGCGCGTATTTTACTCCGGGATGTTTGCGTTTTGCCACTCGCCGACTATCGTCGGATTAAGGCTGCGGCTGCGTCGGAGCAGTGGAGCGAAGATTCTCGAAGGCGTGGCCTTCGCGCCAGTGTTGCGGGAAATGGTTCTCGTAATCGGAAAGGCCGGTGCAGATACGGCGATGGAAAAAGTCAAAGCCGAAATCCTTCATTTCTTCCTTGGCCTCCTCGGCAGACCAACCTTGCTCGGCCATGCGATAGGCGGCAATCATCATGCCGGTGCGGTCATCGCCGTAGTGGCAATAAACAAAAACTTTTTTTCCGGGATTATCGCGAAGCAACTGAAGGAACTTGGCGAAGGTATGATCCTCGGGAAAAGAACACTCCCAGAACATGGAAACGTACTGCATGCCCAAGCGCTCGACGGGCTTACGCAGGTCCTTGTACTTGCCCTCCGAGCTGATCACGATGCTGACGCCCATTTTCGCGAGGCACGCAAGACCCTCCTCCGTAGGACGTCCGCCGCGAAACAGTGTGGGAGTGATCTGCGCGAAGTTTTGCAGACCGGAAAAGTTCTGCTTCGCCGGGATGGCGTGACTCGAGTTGGAATTCGAGCCCGCATTGGCATTAGAACCCGCCGAGCCACTCGCTGTGTCGTCACCCTCCAAAGGAGCGCACGATTCTCCCGGATGAATCGCGCCCGTTTCCGCGGACGGCGTTTGCGAAGCACGCTCTTGCAGAGCGGCAATCTCCGGCGCAGAAGCGCGCATAGGAAGCGACGAGGCCAGCGCCAAAGCTGCGGTTACGAGAGTTAGGACGGCTACGAAAAAAGCGATGGAGCGTTTGCGTTGGCGTGACATAGTTAAATGTTTGATGCTACAGAGCGACGCAATGTGCCGCTTCAAATTGCACGGTTTCTAGTTTGGGCTAGCTGGCTTCGATAGATTTTTGGAAGCGCTGCAACGACTAGCCGCTCGCACGAGTTATTCACCGTCCAATACTTTTGCGGCGGCAGCGACTTGAGCGTCAAATTCGGCTCTGGTTGCTGGGAGTGGCTGCGGTTCAGCTTCGGGTTTATTTTCAACTTCAGCTTCGCCTTCCTGTTCGTCTTCGGATTCTTCTTTAGATTTCACTTCAGCTTCTTCGTTGTCATCTTCGTCGTCTTCATCATTGCCCCACATGGTGTCCATCGATTCTTTGATAATTCTGAGTTCGTAGTCTTCACCGCCGACGAGAAGTGTTTCGCGGCGGACTCCGTCGTGGCTAGAGAGCAGCAGTTGGCAAATGTAGGAGATCGCGTTGGCATTGCGAAGAGGGATACGGTTTTCCGCAACGAGTTTAAGAAGTTTCCCGAGTACTTCGGTGACCGCAGTGTTGGTGCGGAAGTCGTCCATCTCGCCGATGAGATCCTTCGTGACAGATTTGGCGTCGAGGAATTGTTGCTCCATTTGAGCGTGAGGGAGACAGAAGGCGGAGTAGCCGGAGGTTCGGGAGGTGTCTCGGGAAGCGAAGGCGCGGCAGCGCCGGCCTGAGGCGGCGACGTATCTGCAACGGGTGTCGATGACGATTTCGGTGCTGGTTTTTGCGGATGGTTCGGGCGACATTTTTGGGATCTCCTTTTTTGGCGGTGCAAAATTTGGGTTCAAAATTCAAAATCTCCGGAGTGCGAGAACAAAAACAAATTCAAAGACAGCGGGCGACCTGAAGGTGGCCCCCAAACGAAATCAAAAGCAGAAGCGTGCCGGCCTGAAGGCGCGGCGCTACACGGTCAAAGTCAACTTCACACAGGCTGAAGTCCGTGAACTGATACCCCCCTCCCCCTGTTTTGTTATGAATATCAAAACAAAGGAGTTACGGACGCGAAACATGCTAAGAATATCAATCTAAAGGACTTAGTGAAGCAGTAGTTGCCGGGACGTGAGGACCACGTGGGCCCTTCAATCCGCGAGGGCTAGCCCTTAGACGCATGGGCTTGCTTGAGGCTAACTTTGCTTCATGAGTCTCGTTCTAAAGCGGAGTGGGTGAGTTCCTTCTGAAGTGTCCTGGCTTCGGTAGAGCGTTCTCCTCTAGCTTCGTCAGGGTAAAGAAGTGAATTCACAATACTCTTTGAAGGTAGCTTGTGAAGCGAGTTGCGTCAAGTACCTGATTAGGCAACCATTGGAAATAAATTCGCAAAACAGTTCGGGGAAAAGTTTTGGGAGTATTCGAATGGATGGGGAGAATTAAACACGAAAACTGAAATCCGGGAGGAATTGAAAATTAGATTGGTGGGAAACAGATGTAAGCACCCTGAGGCAACATCACATCGCGTGCAAGCGTGTGCTAACCGCCGCACTAATTCGGCTTGCTGATGATTTCGCGAGCCTCTACAACGATCGCGGCTCGATGTTCCTTTAGCCACGCGATATCGGCGGCGTTCTGGGACTCTTTAACTTGCTTGGTAACTGTTCGGTATTTCCGCTGGAGCGATTGAAACTGTTTCTCGTAAGGTGTCATTTGGAAAGCATAATTCAGTTCTTTAGCGGAATGCTGTACTGCTTTGCACAGTGAGAGACGGTTCGCCGTTGATTATTTTTGTTCTTCTAGTTTCCTGCCTGCTTCAGCGAGCTTTTGATATTCCATAGAAAGAACACCAATCTCGTTTACGAGTCTTTTATATTCGGGTGTGTCGGTTTTTGTGCTTCTGAGCTGCTCCCATAATTGTTCAATGCGCGTTAGCTTTTCAATGGCTTCGTTCGCGTATCGCCGCATGTCTCCTCCTTATTTATTTTAGTGCCGCAGGGCTGCAGCCGAACGCACCCTGTCGGCAAAGACGACACCGTTTGAGTGCCGCAGAGCCGCAGCGGATCGCGCTCTGTCGGCAAGGACGAAACTGTGGCCCGTTCCAAGTGCCCCCGCATTTTAACTAATCTCGGAGATATTTTGCGGAAAATTCCGGCCGCCAATTCCCGCAAATTTGTACCGTTCAGAACTTAAGTATATAAATCCCATTCGACGGGCAGACGTAACTGCTGAGGAAGAACTATGGTGCGCTGCGGAATTGGGCTGCGGACAAAGCCGCTCGCCAGTACCGATACAACACAGCGGCACAGATGGAACGAGATTAGTCGGAATCGAGTTCGGAATTGCTATAGCGTCATCGCCTCGTGAGTTCCCTAAAACGATTTTACGATTTGGAGCGCGAATACTGTAAAGTGAGCTCGCAGATGGCGGGCGCTGTCAGCACGCTGGAACTCGCCACGCTAGTGAAGCGTCGGAAGTCGTCTTTTCCGACAGAGCGCGTTCTGCTGCGGCTCTGCGGCACTCAAAAACATGAAAATCGTTGGCGAAGCCCGCGAGATTGTGAATAAACTAAACACTCCAAATCCGCTTTGGTGCGGCCTGCGGTAAGTTGAAGTTCCATACCGCCGGAGAAGAGGACGGAATGGCAACACGTACAAAAACGAAATGGATATCGCCGCCAAACGAAATCGTCACTGCATTTGAGGCGGGTGTGCGGTTTGGAAGAAAAATGGAGCTCAGGTACCCGCGAAGGTTCCCGTTGTGGTCGGACGCGGAGTGGCAAAAAGCGTTGACGAAAGCGTTAAAGCCGCCGGTGCGAACAACCGCTATTCGCTAACCATCAATCGAACTACTTCTTTGAAAGCTCGCCGTTGAAATGGCTTTCGACATCTTCACGGCTGAGCGGATTTTTTGCGTTCGTCAATACGACTGAAAGGACAATCTCATCTCCCGCAAGCTGCGCGGTGATGAACGCGCTGTCCTCGGGCAGTTCCTGATAGACGAACTTCACTTTCCTGCCATCTGAAAGGGTTCTGATCCATGTTTCCTCAGGCATGTTCGCAACTCTTCAGCCGGCCGGCGATTTACTTTCTATGTTTGGAAGAAGGATGGCGCTTGCGGTCTATCGAGGCCAAGTAGGCCGTGATTGGCTTCAGATGTTCTTCGAGGGCAAGCCTTAGGAATTCAGCGCTTTTTTGCTTTGCGTTTCGTGGAAGCGGCTTGGGTAAGCGCTTCATGGGCGCATGCTAGCACCAGAGGTGAGGATTAGATATAGAACGCTCCGAAATCAAAATGAGGCGGTGGCCACCCGCTCAAAGACGGGGCACCCGGCAATGGAGCTATTTGGAAGATTTTTTCCGCGCGCGCGGTTTTTTGGCGGCACTGATGTAGACGTTGTTTCCGATTGTCGTGAAGAGGACGAAATCGCCGGGGCCGACACCGAGACCGCGGCGGACTTCCGGCGGGAGAGTGATACGGCCGCGGCTGAACATGGTGGCAGTTGCGATGGTTTTCATCGGCGTTTCTTGGATTGCTTGGCGTGGCAGATAGTTTCGCAATTTGATTGGTAAAATTGATGCCGATTTGAAATAAGAAATTGAATTTGGATCAGAACAAAACAACGTCAAGAACCGCACCCTGGCGCTTCGCTGAATTCAAAGGGTGCGGGACCCGGCGGAGAAGTTTTCATTGACGTTTGTTTATAACTAGATTAGCTTACGCATTTACTTCCTAAGGATAATAGTGATTTTTCTAGCCGATGGAACTGTGTCGTTTTGGAGCAAGTTCGACTGGCATAGCCCATACACCTATCTCGGGGTTTTGGGAGCAATTGGCGCCCCTTCAACGATATGGAAATCCATTAGTTGGATCAGGAGAATTTGGGGGACGAGTTTTGCTCGAATCCGATACCCTGCAATCTTGAAGGATTTTTATTATAAGAAGCGTGATTTCGGATACAGGATACTAGAGGACGGAAAGACATATCTCAGTGTCCGGAGAGAAGTGGTTGTTTCTTCAATTGATGGCTTGGGCTCTACCCCGTTCTCGTATCGTTGGACCGGAGAAGGGGAAGTTTTTGAAAGAGTCGAACCGAATACGTTAGAAATCGAAGATGCGGAAGCGGTCGTTGGGAAGGCGTCGGTTAGAAAACGGATTAGATTTCAAAAGCCTCTTGGTAAGAGGGAGGAAGTAGCATATAGTGTCGTACTTCAGTGCAATGCTGACAATAAACAACCCCTCAAGTTCTTGAGCACAGGATCGAGCAGGCGTGTGGACTGTTTGATTTTGCGCGTCGCCTTTCCGATCTCACGTCGGCCGGAGCACGTAACTTACAAGCTTTTGGACTCAGACGGAAGGGAAAGTGGGCGGGTTATCTTAGAGTGCACAGACTACTTAACAGGGGAATTTCGCAAAGAGATACAGTATCCAAAGCCATTCTATGAGCATCGTATAGAGTGGGAGTAGGCCCAGTACTCATACCTCACGGGTTCTATTGACGATTTTATTCGAGGAGCAAAGAATTAAGGGAAGCAAAATGAAAGGGGGAAGGCTCATGTATGGAGGAGACGACTAGACCCTAGATTCACGGTATTTGCAGTAAACAATGAGGGCGACCATGACTGTGGTCGCCCTCATTTCTTTTTGAGTCTCACATAGAGTCAAAATGAAGGGCCAGTTTCAGATCAAGTTTAGGGTGTGGTACCGAGCTGCTTTTACAACGGCTCAAGTGTCAGACTTTGATGAATCTCTTCAAAGGTCGGTGTTGCTGTCAAATCCGTGTTGGCGACGTACCGAACTAATTTGACTCTGTATTCAGCTGCTTTGGCGATTGCGTGCTTGTTGAAGTCGGCCGCTACTAGCAGTCCAACCGGGCAGTCTCCAGCGAGTTCGTCCATGTAACCCCGCAATTGAAGGACATCTTCTAATTTTCCCTTTTTCGTTTTGACTTCAATCGGAACTTCGAGCGCCGATCCTATCGGAACACGTTGCTTTAGCAGTAGGTCGATGTGGCCTCGAGTTGTGCCCTTCTCACCGAGAACTTCCAGGCTGGACGCGTCCGCCCTGGTGAAACTCAATTTGGACAGGAGCGGTTGAAGATTTTCTCGTGACATTAAATGTCTTCGGATGGCCGATTGCAGAATCGTCTCTTGAAATCTAAAAGTCTCTGGCTTTTTGATTAGCTCCTTACTTCGTGTGAAGCGGAGGGAAAAGGTTGTGTACTCCGGAAGTGCGAGAGCAATGACTAATTCCTCGGCCCGTGATCCCATCTCCGAAACTAGCTGCAATGTTGTCTGGTCGGCTTGGAAGTGCGTCTTTCGATATCCCCCTCGAAGTAGGAGATTTTCAGCGACGTAAGAAAATTCATGTCTAACAATTATCTCGGCGAACGTCCGAACCGGTCGAAGATTGAGCCTGAAAGGAAAGGAGTGGACTTTGCCGGAATCCTCAAAAACTAAAGGCTTCCAAGGTGGCATCTCGGAAGCATTGACGACGGCCTCACGCTTATCTACCACGTAAAGGTTGTGTGCTCGGGCCCCATATAGAAACGAAATGAAATCTCCCTCTCGAATCTCGCAGTAAGTCCATGAGCCGCTCTCGCTACTCGGAAAGCCAGCCAAGCCATACTTGATACACAATTCGAGATTTTCACGAGTGGAGACAGAAACTAGAAAGTAAGAAGGCGTTTCGGTAGGGGCGCGGAACTCAGACGGCATGTGGTGATTAGATCATGTTCTTCACGCAAGATAAATCTCCGTTTCGGTTTTGATTACGAACATTATTGAGGTGGTGGAATTTTTGCTGGAGTGGAAGCGCTGCCAAGCGTCTTCCATTGAGTTGGCGGCGGTGGAGAAAACGACTTCGCGTTTGTCGGAGCCTACGAAAAAGAAATTCTTTTCTTGGTGGACGATTCGGGTTGGATGTTCTCCGGGCATCGATTTATCGGGCGCGCTCTGCCGACCGCGCAACATTTTTTCCGAGGTGCGCCGATCAGGTGATCGGCGTTCCCGGACTATTGATCGATCCACGGAATGGCTTTGCGGATCAAGATCATTCTGATTATTTTTTTCGCGATGCAACACAACTGTGCCGATATGAACCACTACTAGTTCGGAGACGATTCGCCGGATGGCGTGATTTATGGAATGGGATTCCATTTCGATTGAGATTATTTGCCGGCTTAGGCGGAACGCGGCAACTGCGCTGGTGCCGCTGCCTGCGAAGGGATCGAGGATTAGGTCGCCTTCGTTGGAGGAGGCGAGGAGGACGCGTTCGATTAGGGCGACGGGTTTTTGGGCGGGGTGTTTGCCGGCGCGTTTTTCCCAGGACTCGGGCGGAGGGATGGTCCAAACGGATTTCATTTGCTTGCCAGCGTTGGCTTCGCGCATCAATTTATAGTTGAAGGTGTGGCGCGATTTTTTATTTTTGGCGGCCCAGATAATTGTTTCGGTGGCGTGAGTGAAATAGCGGCAGGAAAGATTGGGCGGCGGATTTGGTTTGACCCAACTGACGTCATTGAGAAGTTTGAAATCGAGTTGCTGCATGGCGAAACCGACGCTGTGAATTACGTGCGAAGTGCCGCTGACCCAGATGCTGCCGTTGGGTTTGAGGACGCGCTGCGCGGCAGCGAGCCATTCGCGATTGAATTCATGATTTGCTTCAGCGCCCTGAGACTTGTCCCACGCGCCTTTATTGACGCTGACCATTTTTCCGGCGTGGCAGGTAATGCCTCCGTTGGAAAGGAAATAGGGCGGGTCGGCGAATATGAGGTCGACGGATTCGGCGGGCATGGCGGCGAGAATTTCGCGGCAGTCGCCTTGAAAAATTTCGATGTGGTTTTTGCGGTCGTGGAAGGCGGGGGAGATGGGGACGAGAGAATGCGATTTGGAGGAACCCGGAGACTTAGAGCCGGGGGATTTGTTGATTGCTTTAGAGGGTGAGGACATTTTTTTAGTGCCGCGCACTTTTTTTCAGCGCCGCAGAGCCGCAGCTTTAGTTTCAGCGTCGCGGGGCCGCAGCACATCGCGCCCCGTCGACAACGACGACACCCTTTCAGTGCCGCAGGGCTGCAGCGGAACGCACCCTGTCGGCAAAGACGAAACCCGCGCTCTGTCGGCACGGACAAAAGCGTGCGCGATTGATCAAGTGGGATCGTTGATCGAATGGTTATGAGAGTCAAGTCAAAGGCAAAGACAAAATCAAAGGCTTTTAACGCAGAGACGCAGAGGGCGCAGAGAAAAGATTTGAGGAAGCAAAAGACGGATGGCAGCCTGAAGGCTGCCGCTACAAAACCTACTTGGAGAGATGCTGGAGGAGCGCTTTGCCTTCGGTTTCGGTCAGGGTGTTTTTGCGCATTAGCGCGGTGATTAATTCTTGCAGGACGTGGAGTTGCGCGTCTTTGTGGGCGGATTCGGCGGAAGTGGGCGCGTCGGAATCGACGGGCTCGAAGCCGGCGGGAACGGCGCCGCTAAGCTCGTCAATCCAAGATTTCAGAATGGCGGCGTGAGAGGCTTCGGGCTGATCGAAGGCGATTCCCATGCCCATGTTGGGCAGCGAGTAAACGACGGCGCCTTGCGTTTCAAAAGTTTTTTTCGATGCGGTCACGCGGATGCGAACTTTGGTGCGGACCGGGAAAGGCGCGTTGGTATCCACATAGCAGCCTTCCATGCTGAGATCGCTGATGCGCGTGTTCATGCGCGTGCGGGAATGCATGTCCACAACTTCGGCGGTGGCGGTGAAGCCGTAGCGCGGAGCTGCGCGGCGGTCGTCGGAGGTGAGCTCGACGGTATCTTCGCCAGCCCGTAGGACGACGGTGTCTCGCAGCTTTGATGAATTACGGGACATGATGACGCACGATCTCCTGTGAACAGTTTGGAGAAATTTGGGAGGCGAAACAAGAGTACGAGCGTACTTGTGCTTTATTGGACATTAGACGGAGAGGAATGCTGAGAGCGATGGAAATTCAAAAGTCCCGGGTTCGGCGAACCCGGGCTACACATTCGCGCGCCGAGGCGCAACTTGAATTTTTGTTGCGCGAGTTTCGGTGCTGGTATAAAAAGCCGGATTGCGCGGAGGCTTTATGAGATTGCGAGTGCAGTGGTTGGCGATTGTTGGAGTGGTGGCGATGGCGGGATTGGTGGCGTGCTCAAAGAGCGCGGCGCCGGGGAATTCGGCGAGCGGCGGACAAAATTCCGGCGCGGGAACAGCGTCGAATGGCGGAGCGCAGGTGAGCGGGACGATGTCCGCGGCTGGGACGAACGCATTGCCGGGAGGATTTCAGTCTGTGACCGATGCGGATGGAACGGGGCAACTTTTGTGGGCGAAGGTGGCGGCGGGACAAACGTCGGCGAAGGGCGCGATGCGGGATGCTTTGGGCACGCTGAAAAATTATTTTGATTCGGCGCCGCAATTCACTTCGGCGGTGAGCGATTCGGCGGATCAAGTGGTGCAGGTGATGCTTTCCGCAAATTATAAAGGGCAGCCGGTGAATGGAATTGCGACCACGGTGATTGGATCCGGCGGCGGAGTTTTTGGAATGGTGTATGACCGGCCAGCGTCGCTGAAAAGTTCGTTTGCAAATTTATCCAAACAATTCAGCGCACAGATTCCAAAGAGCGCGGCGAGCGGACAGCCGTTTAGTTTAGCGGCGCCGGCGAGCTGGACTCGTCAGACGGGCGGAGATCAGAGCGCCGCGGTGAATTTGCCGGCGGGATGGAAAGTGACGGGATGTGCGCAAGGCAATTTAGAAGCTACCGGGCCGCACGGAGAATACCTGCAACTGGGAGAGGTGACATTTGTGAATACGCAATTGGTGCCGGGAACGACGGGGCTGGCGAGTCCATATTTGGCGCCGGTGCCGGCGTTTACATTTTTGACGAATTACATGACCAAGGTGAATCAGATGACGGGCGTGAAATTAATTACGGTGCCGGGGAAAGTGATTGAGTCAAAAGCGGTGCAGGCGCCGATGCAGGGCGGACAAGGCGCATTCATGTTGCAGGAAATGACGGTGAACGGAACGCCGTACAGAGTTTACGCGCTGGTGTACACGGCGAAGCTGCTGCTTTCGGGGTGGCAATTTTATTCGTCCTACGTGGCCGCGCCTGCGACGATTTTTCCGAGTGAATTTGGCGACATGATGCGGATTTGGAATTCGTGGAAGGTGGATGATTCGGTGTATCAGAACATGATGGCGCAGACGTTGCAGACGATGCAGTCAACGAGCGCGATGATTAATAATTCCACGGAGCAGCAGATTGGGTCGTATGACAATTTGCAGGCGAACATGGAGAACATTATTAATGGCGAGAATTCGGTGGAGAACACGTCGACTGGAACGCGCGCGAATGTGGCGATGGGGAGCACGTCAGCGGTGATACAGGGATGCAAGAACAGCGGATACGATTGTCAGGTGGTGCCGTTTGATCAGTTGGCGGGAGGACATTAGTACCGTAGGCAGGGAGGCAAGGAGACGGTGACGCAGGGAAAGTCGAAAGCAAAGTCAGAAGCCTTTAACGCAGAGGAACAGAGAACGCAGAGAAAAGCAGGATGAAGACAGAAAGACGTCGATTGCGAGGGAACGTAAATGGTGGCTGCGGCGTCTACTAGGTGGAGTAGGAGCGGCCTGTTCCTTGAAAATAAAGAGGTTGACGGGGATGGATGTTGTATATAGGCTTGCAGGGTTTGGCGTGACTTTTGGGCGATTCGCCGCATCTAATCGTAGAATGGCGAAGTGTGCGCGGCTGCTTTGACGAACGCC
Organism: Candidatus Acidiferrales bacterium; assembly: GCA_036513735.1. Taxonomy (GTDB): domain Bacteria; phylum Acidobacteriota; class Terriglobia; order Acidiferrales; family UBA7541; genus DASTCZ01. The sequence goes on along the minus strand of DATBYL010000086.1, from coordinate 3,983 downwards.
AGGGATGGCGTGCAAGCGACGCGGGCCAGTCAGTTTACTTGGGACGAGCTTCCGACGAAGGGATTATCACCTCAGCAGTGGAAAGCCAGCGACTTCTGTTTACATGGTCTTTTCTGAAGGATTCTAACGGATTCGCTGTGTTGTAGTGTCTTTCGGCTAATCGTAGGGATGTAAGAGGCTCGGATCTGGAAGGGTCAGATGCGGGCTTGACGGAGGAAGGCGGCTGCTTCGCTCGACGGTTTTTGGGAATGAGGAAAAGCTGTGGTTTTCGCGGGTGGATGACGGCGTTAAGTGAACCATCTGGGGTAGCTGGTACATCTATCCAGTAGAGGGCAAGTTCCGCTGAAATTGGAACCGGAAAAATTTTGAGAATCGAGTGACGACGAATATTTTTTGTAGAAGTTCTGGGAGGCTAGTTTGGCAGTTTTACTGGAAGAAAAATACGACCAGGTCCGCCAGCTCATCGCGATGGGCAAAGAGCGTGGATACCTGTTGTACGACGAAGTGAACGACATACTTCCGGCGGAAGTGCATTCGTCGGAAGAAATTGACGATTTGCTTTCCACGTTTGAACGCAACGGAATTGAAATTTACGAAGACGCGAACACGGCGAAGGCCGCGCGCGCCGCGGCGGAGCCTGCCGACGGCGAAGTGGAAGTGGAAACGTCGAAGGATTCACCGAATGAAGAAAGCGAACTGGATCTGACTCCGGGAACGCTGGAGAAGACGAACGATCCGGTGCGCATGTACTTGCGCGAAATGGGAACGGTGCCTTTGCTGACGCGCGAAGGCGAAGTGACCATTGCAAAGCGCATCGAGCGCGGACAAAACCTGGTTCTGAAAATTATTTCGCGTTCGCCGATCGTGCTGAAGGAATTGCTGGCGGTTGCGAAAGATTTGCGCGAAGGAAACCGTTCGATCAAAGAAATTGTTCAGTTCGACGACGAAGAACTGACGGAAGAAAAGATCGAAGCGAAGACGCGCGCGACGCTGAAGCAACTGGACAAGTTAGAGAAGCTGTACGACCTCAGCATGAAGATGGCTGAGAAGTTCGACAAAATTCCCAAGGCGAAAAAGCGCACGTATGTGAAAGCGAAGTTCGCGCTGGGACGCACGCGGATTGAAATGTCGAATGTGTTGCGCGCGTTTGAATTTAATCCGTTCGAGCGCAAGCGGCTGATCGATACGATCCGGCATACCGTGGAGCGCTTGCAGTCACTGGAGCGCGAAGCGGGAAAACTGGAACGGCGCGCGGACGTCAGCAAAGGCGAAAACGCCGCCGAAGCGCGCAAGGAATTGCGCGAGCGCCGAAGTGAGTTGCGGGAAATCGAAACCGCCAGCGAAGTTGGACTGACGGAACTGAAGCGCACGCTGCAAGTAATTTTGCGCGGCGAGGCGGATGCGGAAGTCGCCAAGAAAGAATTGATCGAGGCCAACCTGCGGTTAGTGGTTTCCATCGCAAAGAAATATACGAACCGCGGATTGCAATTCCTGGATTTAATTCAGGAAGGCAACATCGGCTTGATGAAGGCCGTGGACAAATTTGAATGGCGCCGCGGATATAAATTTTCAACGTACGCGACGTGGTGGATCCGGCAGGCGATCACGCGTGCAATTGCCGACCAGGCGCGCACGATCCGCATTCCTGTGCACATGATCGAAACGATCAACAAGTTGATCCGCACGCAGCGGCAACTGGTGCAGGAATTGGGTCGCGAGCCGACTTCGGAAGAAATCGCCAAGCGCATGGATATTCCGGTGGCGAAGGTGCGCAAGATTTTGAAGATTGCGCAGGAGCCGATTTCTCTGGAGACACCGATTGGCGAAGAAGAAGATTCGCATCTTGGAGATTTCATCGAAGATAAGGCGGTGGTTTCGCCTTCGGATGCGGTAATCAATTTGAATTTGAAAGAACAGACGTCATCGGTGCTGAAGACGCTGACGCCGCGCGAAGAAAAAGTTATCAAGATGCGCTTTGGATTGGACGACGGAAGCGAGCACACGCTTGAGGAAGTCGGACAGTCATTCGCCGTGACGCGCGAGCGCATTCGTCAGATTGAGGCGAAGGCGTTGCGTAAGTTGCGGCATCCTTCGCGTTCGCGGAAGCTAAGGGCGTTTTTGGAAGGGCCTTCGCGGGATTATCTCTGAGACGGAAGTTCGACCTGATTTCAAAATGCGCCGCTTTCCGCAGCGCATTTTTTTGCCCGAACAAATTCTAACTTACGACTGGGCCGGACTTCGCGGCACAGGCTGCGGCGGTCAGGCATTTCGGGCAGAGACATTCGTCGTATTGAGTGCGGAGTTCGGTCAGAGTTTGTCGACTAACTTTCACGTCATCGCACCAGCAGGGACTCGATGGTGATGAGCACGGAAATTGCGTGCCGCAGGCCTGGCAGATTTTTTGCTTCGGCGGCTGGGGTGGGGCATGCAAGTCTGATTTAGATGAATTCATATGAGTGCTTCCATTCCGGCTGGTATTTTTGTTTGATGCTTTTGTGAATTAGTCCGTCGCTATGCGATCGCCGTGGCTCGGCGGGTTTGAAACGATCAGGAATTCGGCGTCGTTTGCGGATCGGTTAAAAACTTGATGCCGCTGGCCGGCGTTGATGTGAAGACCTTGCCCGGCGCTGAGTGCGAGTTCATTTCCTTCCACGTTGATTTGCAAATTCCCTTTTAAGACGTAGAAAAACTGATTTGATTTCTGATGGTAATGGCGAACTTCTGAAGTTCCGGGCGGCATTTTTTCTTCGATAATGCTGACGGCCTCATTTTGGACGAGATGCCAGCCATCGCAATTATTTCCCCACGAATAGTGCTGCGCTGTCTGACGGTCGATCGTCTTTGCCGTTCCCATCATTTCAGCCACGCAAACTATTTTACTCCTACTTGCTGCGTTCGTGTACTTGCTCTTCGGTCAGGCCGTAGAGCGGAGGAGTGGGCACGTCGAGCATGGCGAGATAAATATAAATTTGTCCGCGATGATGAATTTCGTGTTCGATCATCAGGCGCAGCCATTTTATAAGAGTGATGCTTGCGCCATCGGGAGTGACTGTTTTCTTTTGGAGATCGTCGTCGGAAAGTGCGCTGAAAATTTCGACGGATTCTTTATGCAAGCGGTCAACATACGCGAAAACATTTTCGTAGCCATCGGCGAGTTCTTTGCCGTGACCGGGATAGCGGCTGGGTTGGAAGCGCGCGTTTTCGGCCCACATGTAGCGTTCGGCGCCGGCGAGATGGCGGAGGAGATCGCCGAGGGTGAAGCGGCCGGGTTGGAAGGTCCATTCGATTTTTTCTGGAGGGATACAGCGAGCGACGCGCAGAGTGCGGGCGCGGATTTTTTCGAGGTGAGTGGTGAATTGAAGGGATTCGGAGTTTTCCATTTTTTGCTCGCGTTGGAAAAATTTCGATTGAGAGGAAATTATAGATGCGTTGGCGCGCGAGTGAAAGAGCCAGCGGTTAAAACCGCCGGCGTGAGATTACGCAACGGCACGAGTGAACTCGTGCCCTGTTACGAAACTTTTTCGGATGAGGGCGCAGCGTTTGTTTAAGCGCCGCAGAGCCGCAGCACACCGCGCTCTGTTGTCAAGGACGACACCAGCACCCCTACATCACGTTTTATTTTGAGGCGTCGGGGCCATTTACGGATTGGGCGTATTGGTAGACGAGTTGGGCGCCGCGGTCGGTGCCGACGATGGTCAGGATTGCGAGAGCGATCAGTCCGGCGAGAAGAATGCGGCGCGAGTTGTCGGCGAAGGCGGCGCGTTTTGCGAAACAATAAATTGAAAGCGCGGCGGCGAAGCTGGTGGCGATTAGCATTAGCGTTTCGTGGATGTCGAAGACGCGTTGAATTTCGATGCTGGGCTCGACGGAAGATTGCGCGAGCCATCCGGTGAATGCGGCGGCAAAAGCCGCGAGAGTACCGAGGTAGAGAAGGCGGACGGCGGTGCGGTGCCATTCGTCATTGGAGCGCCAGATGGCGAGAG
>DATBYL010000085.1:0-5348 GCA_036513735.1 Candidatus Acidiferrales bacterium | reverse complement strand
GTGGATTCAAACGCGTCTCGTCGCCGAACGCGAACGAGCTTGCGATGAGGCCGTCGTAAGCGCCGCAGCAGATCCGCAAATCTACGCCGAGGCGATTCTCAGCGTGTGCAAGCTCTATGCTGAGTTGCCGCTGCGATGTGTCTCCGGTGTAACCGGATCGAATCTCAAGAAGCGCATCAGAACAATCGTGTCGGGACGGGTCGGAAAAAAATTGAATATTGCTTGGAAAGCGGCGCTCGCGACCGGCGCGATAGCGACGATCACCATGCCGATCTGGTTTGGGCTGGCACATGCCGCGCCAAGCCAGCTACCGCTCCAGACACAAGCCGTACCGGACCTGTCTGATTACAAATTTGAGATCATTTCGGTCAAGCCAGGACCAAAATTGGAGCAAGGTGGTGTTTACCCGGTCTCAATGCAGTTCACGGCTGACGGGTTCATCGCCGAAAACGTTAAGCTGGAGCGGCTGGTCGACATGGCATACGGACCACTACGTGAACCGGTGTGGAGTGAGAAAGTTTCAGGAGGATCCAATTGGTACAAGACAGACAGTTACGCTATTGACGCAAAAATGAGTGAATCAGTGGCGGAGGAGCTTAAGAAACTTACGCCAGATCAGCGCAGGCTCGCACAGCAACAGATGCTACAGATGCTCTTGGCTGAGCGTTTCAAGCTGACCGCTCACCATGAAACACGAGAACTTCCGACTTATTTCCTTGTCGTCGCTAGGGCAGACAAGCTTCGCGCGGCAAAAGGCGACTGTGATCCAGCTAAGAATCCTCCTCCGCCATCATGGGCAGCGGGCAAATGGCCCGCGACGCTGTGCGGCCGGTTCGTGGGCTATCGCGGCCATCTCGGTGGATTAAACGTTACATTGGCACAGCTCGCCGATAATCTGCCGCGTCAGATGACCCCGGGGGAGTTTCTTCCGGTCGTCGATAAAACCGACCCGACCGGAAAGTACGACATTATTCTGGATTGGACTCCTGACGAGATTCTCCCGAGTTTTCCGGGCACTCCCTCGGCCGAGCTTGACGGACCTTCGTTGTCCACGGCGGTTCAAGAGCAGCTGGGTCTGAAACTCGAACGAGGAAAAGCACCGGCGGACGTTTTAGTCATCGACCACGTCGAGCGTCCATCGGGAAATTGAAAAACTCAGTGGCAGCGAATTGCAAACAGAATGTTGGCGACGGAAAGTGAAATTTCGATTCGCCGTCACGCCTGTCCGGGCCTTTCGGTGACGGGCTTTTCACCTGTGCCCGGTAAACGCGATTTCGCTCCGCCTGCGGATTCGCCCGCGAGTAATTCATTCACGCTGGGATACGCGTAAATTGTCGGCGCCTTATTTGCGGGAAGGCCGCCGGTATCCGCGGTGGGGCCGTAGTTGCTGTGCAGAGAGTGGCCGAGCATTCGCAGCATGGCCATTAGCTGGCCGCGATGATGTGAGGTGTGGGAGATGCGGCGCGTCATGACCCAAGCGCGGGAACGGTCCACACCGAAGAACGAAGTGATTTCTGGCCACCACGATTCGGGTTTTTCGCGAAGGACGGCGAGGCGTTTGGCGCTGTCCTCGGCATATTGCTTGATGAATTCCAAACGCGTTTCTTGCTTCGGAAGAGGCGGAGCGCCTACGTCAATTCCGAGCATGGTTCGGAACCATCCGTCCTCGCTTACACATTGATGAACCATTTGCTCGTGGACGCTGCGGCCTCGGGCGTCGTCGGCGCGCGGACGGACTGGAAGGTCGGCGTCGGAGAATTCGCTCCAGACGCTGAGGATTTTTAGGCGTTCGGTTTCGTAGGTTTCGATCAAGAAATCGTAAATCATTTCTTCGATCCCTTTTTGTGCGGGCGAGTGTTCTTTGCTTTCATTTTTTGCGGCGCGCCGCTTTTCTTTTTGCCCGCCGTCAGTTCCTCCTGCAATTTCTTCGTGAGATTCGCGAAAACCAATTCGTAGGACTTGCTGACGAGCCGCAAAACTTCGGCGCGCGGCAGCGCACGCTCGGTTTCAATCGCGATCCATTTTGCGCGCGCAAGATAGGGCGCGGGAATTACGCCCTGTCGCTCAATTAATTCCGGGAATTCTTCGGGATCGGCTTTTAGTGTGAGCCAGACGCGCGCGGGTTCGAGTGGGACTCCGGCGAACATTTTGCCGCCGACTTTGAAAAGGAGATCACTGCCCCATTGAATTTGTTCGATGGTGTGGGGATGAGAAAGGCAGTGCTGTCTGACCCATTCGATATTCATATCTTAGGTATTCCGATGGGCATCCCCATTGGCATGTCCGCAGGCTACCGCAAAAAAATATGCGAGTCGAGAGTGGATCCCGACTCGCATATTCGTCATCGAATCGCAGCTGGTCCAGGCCGCTACGGTTAGTTTGCTCCGCCACGTCCGGCTGCTGCGCATGGCGGCGGGATGGGACCTTTCAAGGGGACAGCCCTTGAGCCGGCCGCATCCTCGCAGACAGGAGCCGGCATTTGTGCCGGCGGGAAGCGCGGAACCATTTCGTCCGCCATCGCCATCGCGTAAACCGCGGCGGCGATTTCCACCGCGCCTTCACGCACGTCGTTTTCGTAAATGCGTTCGTACGTGTCGTAGTTGGTGTGATGAGTGAAGGAGTTGTAGTCGAATCCATCCTGATTCAGACCAATTCCCGGCAGGCCGGCATGATTGAAGGACGTGCTGTCCGTGCCGCCGGTTTGGCGGCGGGTGTCCGGGAAGTCTGGGTTGCCGCGCGTAGGTGCGCTGACGCCACTGAATCCCCAATCGGCAAACGGCATCATCATGGGACGAAGCATATCCGCCGCCGCGGGAGGTCCGAAAATTCCAGCGCCGCGCGGTTTGCCGGTGCCGGAATCGATGTTGAAGTAGCAATCCAGCTTGGCGAATTCCGGTTTCGGATTTTCCGCAGTGCCGAAGTGCTGCTCCACGTAATTCAACGAGCCAAGCAGACCTTCTTCTTCGCCGCTCCAGAGAGCTACGCGAATGGTGCGACGCGGTTTCACGCCGAGCGCCTGAAGAATGCGGATGGCTTCGAGCATCATGGTCGAGCCGATGCCGTTATCGGTTGCGCCGGTTGCGTCATGCCATGAATCGTAGTGGCCGCCGAGCATCACGACTTCGTCGGCCTTATCCGTGCCGGGAATTTCTCCGATAGCGTTGTAGGAAGTTTTCCCTTCGGGATAAATTTTGTTCTGGATATTGATTTTCAACGTGACGGGCAATTTATCTTCCATCATGATCCGATAAATTCGTCCGTAGTCTTCGTTGCGCATCACGAGCGTGGGAACAACGCGGGTGATGTCGTAATAATTTGCTTGCTGCGCGACGATCAAACCGTACGCGCGGCCGGCATCGTTAATACGAACTGCGGCATGGTTATCGACGAGGAAATTGTCCACGGCGCGCGCAACTTCCTGCACCGTCAATTTCCCATCAGATGGCGCAGCGGCTCCGCGGCCCGCGCCGCCTCCTGCTCCGCCACGGCCACGTCCGGCATTCGGATTATTCGGATCGTACGTATCCTTCCAAGATTGTTCGGTGCGGCGCAGCGGAGCGGGGTAGCAATTCTCTGCAACCTCCACATGCTTGCCGACCATCACGATGTGTCCGGCAACTTTCGACTTCATGGAATTCAGATACGCGTCCAACTCTTCCTTCGTCGGCATCACGCCAGGAATCGGTTCTGGTGCGGCAGGCTTCGGTGGCGCGGCCCAATCGGTTTCTTCACAACCCGGAGGCGGCGGTGCGTCTGCTCCACCTCGCCCTCCGCGTCCGCCACGGCCTGCGGCAGGTCCGCCAACTCCGCCAAGTCCGGGCGGAAGTAGAATCACAACGCTGGATGTAACGACGCCCGGTGTGCCCGGCGTCCACGCGAGCGGCTTCACAATTACTTGTCCGTGAAACGGGGTCACTGCGTCGGCTTGCAACAAAAGATTATCCCAACCCGGTGCGGGTGTAGCGGCGCTGGGCGGTTGGAACGTCCACGGTTCGAGATGAACATTTTGCAGGCCCCACGACTTCATGGTTGCGACGGCCCAATCGTCGGCAGCTTTCAGACCGGGAGTGCCGGTGACGCGTGGGCCGTGAACGTCCGCGATTTCATGAATGATCCACATCGCTTTGGAATTGTTTGTTTCTTCGGCTTTAATTTTCGCGTACATATCCGCCATGCTTGGCGCTTGCGCGACGAGCGGCATGGCCGCCAGCAGACAGAGCGCAACCGCGCCTGCATACATTCTTACTTTCGACATGTTTCCTCCTGAGGCTGTTGATGCGAGGCCATTCTATCTATTTTCAGCGGATTTTGTAGCGGTAAAAAACGCAAAGCAACAAAGCGGGCATTTTACAGATTGTTTCAATTGAGGGGGTTACGATATGGAACTCCGTTTTTCTGGGGACAATGATGGATAAAATCCTCTGCTAAAATTGTGTTCGCACATTTGTTATCTGGTCACTGCTCAAATGCCAGTCATGGAAATGGATACGAACGAAACACTACCGGGCGCGCCGGAGCTGCGAAATGTCGTCCATCCCTCTCACGGAGAATGGCTCAAATACCGAAAAACGTTGCGGCCTCGCTATTGGATTGCCTGGTGCGAGATCAGCATGTGCATATTCATGGTGATTGCCGGATTCGCGGCGCATCTGGTTCTCACATCGCGTTTCGGGAATTTGTTTGGTCTAGAGGTGGGCATGCCCTTTTCAATTTGGATTGGCTTCTGGTTCAACGCGATTTTGACCTTTGGGCATGAGGCGGCACATTACAATTTGTCGTCGAGCCACGCGCTCAATGACACCCTCGCGGATTGGACGGTCTGGCTATTTTTCCCGCAGAGCACCAGGGAGTACCGCAAGAGTCACTGGCAACATCACTTGCACCTGGGCGATCCGCAAGACACTGAGGTTTCGTATCACAATTGTCTTTCTCCCTGGTTCCTGGCGCAAGCCATCACAGGTATTTATCTCGTGACGCTCGTGTTCCGCTACGTTGTGCGAAGCCGTGTGCATGCACCCATTAAGCAAAAGTCAAAGTCATTCTCGCCCGACGGCAATTCCATTACGCGTCGCAATTCGCAACGTGCCGAGTTTGCGCCCGTTTTGCGGGCCGCGGCAACGCACGTATTGTTCATTGGATTCGCTCTGGTGTTTCATCTGTACGCGAGCGCTCTTACCTGGCTTGTAGGTGTCGTCTTAATTTTTCCTTTCTTGGCGAGTGTCAGGCAGATTATGGAACACAGGGCGGCTGAGGCCGCATGCGCCACCGACTTCCGAGTGATCCCGCATGGTGCGGTGAACCGGATGTTTGGCAAGGATATTTTTTCCCACTACTACGGCGCCGCCGGT
>DATBYL010000084.1:0-4739 GCA_036513735.1 Candidatus Acidiferrales bacterium | reverse complement strand
CCGGCAAAGTTATGGGCAGTATCCGCACCAGCTATCGTCCGGATTTCGCGCTCTCTCCGGACGGCTCCCAACTCTACATCGCCTCCGATATCACTGCGCACACAACGCAACTCGCCGCGGTCATCACGTCCACCGGCGAAGTTCTCGGCGGCGCAGCAATTCAGGATCGTGTTGTGCCCAAAATTATTCCTCCATTTTCCACCATGGCAGTTTCCGGCGACGGTCTTTCCTTGCGCATCCTGGTGAAGAAACCGAATTCCGACGAATTCCAACTCGATACCATCGCCACGGATTCCGGCAAGCTTCTTCCGGGCCACGTGAATGTCGGCCACTGCGGTGACGGCCAATTCGTTTCTTTTCCCACTGGCGATCAGGTTGATTTTGTCTGCCCCGCCATGAAGAAAGTTCACCTCGCTCGCACCGACGAGAAATCGAAGGAGCTCGACAATTCCTACGGTGAATTTCCATGGAATCACAAGCTTGGTGTCGCCACCGCTTTCCTCGCTCCCGGCGGACAATACGTCACCATCGTTCGCGGCGACGGCGGCGTTTTCAATATGGATGTCGTGTCCCTCAGTTTTTATCCCACACCCATTCACGGCGGCGATCCGGACGAAATTCCTCCGTCCGCGTGGCCCCGCTCGCCCGATGGCTCCAAAGTTTATCTGGGATTCAGCCACTCCTTGAACGCAGCCAACGCCAACGCCCGCGAAATTCGCGTTTACGACACCAAGACTTGGCGCAAACTCGGCAGCATTAAGACCAGCCTTCCATTTTGGAGCACCGTCGCCAGCCCCGACGGCAAATATCTCTACGCGTTGGCTCCCGAGCAGCACAGCATCCTCGTCATCGACGCCTTGACCATGCGCGAAGTCCGCACCATCTCCGTAGGTGCCCTGCCCGCGCTAGCCATAGTCGCCCCATAGTCAGCGGCTGCATTTGTGTGTGGGCGAATCCTGTGAGCGCGCAGTCAAAGATGAAACGCTGGAAGTGCGTTTCTGAATTGTTCCGATTCAGTACCCCGCAAATTCTTGCGATGGTCGTTGGCAGTTGTGGCAACGGTTAGTGTTCGTTATGGCTGCGGGAATCCGAACATCAACCACGACTGATTCGCTACCCAATCCGGATACAGCTCCGTCATCTGATCGAACAATTCCTTGTCCGACTTCGCCGTTTTCTGTAGCCGATCGAAGTCCTGCAGGTAGTGCTTGGTGTCTTGGATCGTCGAAGGCGAATCCGGCGCGCCAGTCTTCTTGTGTCCGGCCACAACCATCGACGGGTTCAGCGCCGCCAACCGGTCTAGCGCCGCGATCCAATTCTTTCGGCTATCGGGTGTCGTGTCACCGACGTAAATGCGGCACTGGTTGTACACGACGTCGCCAGCGACGATTAGGCCGATCGATGGAACGTAAAGAGACGTCGAATCGGGACTATCGGTGCGGCCTTGCTCGATGATGCGCAATTCGTGGCCCTCGAGTGTGAACGTCTCGTGCTCATACGCGACAGGTGGAACCAACTTAGTGGCCACTTGCCCCGGAAACATCCGGCGGGCTAATCGCTCCACCACCGGAGAAAAAGACATCTGCATCGCGGCCACCGCTTTGGGCGTTGCTATCGCACGAGCGCCCGGAAAACGTTCCAGCAGAACGCTCAGCCCGTAGAAGTGATCGAAATGCGCGTGCGTTATGTAGATCGTCTCCAGGTTGCGATTGTGCAGAGCGATCCAATCCGCCAGAGCCGTTGCCTCAGCCACTGTGCCCATTGCGTCCACCAGCACCGCATCATACTCGCCGAAAATCAAAGTGGACGTGATCGGGTCAAAGCCCAGCGGTTCGCCGAATGGCTTCGGCCGCTCGCCGACCATCGCCTTTCCCGGAGCGGTAAAAACGTTCACACTAAGCGTGGTCGCTTTCGATTCGTTTGTACCGCCCATCTCGTGCCCCTTTCGATGTCAAAGCGAGTGACTGCTCAACAGTATTAACCGTAAACTTGATCCGTGCTCTGTCCGATCTCAATGATGTAACCGTCAGGGTCGCGGATGTAGCAACGAATCTCGCCGTATTTTGGGATTGGCGGCGTGATGAACTCCGCTCCCCGGCTTTTCCATAATTTGTAGCAAGCTTGAATATCCGCGACGCGGAAATTCATAAAGCTGTTGATGTGATTCGGATCCGGAACACTGAGAATTACCGTCGGCTTGTCCGGCGTCGGACCGCCACCAACATTCAGAATCATCCAGATATTCGCGAGCTGGAGATATCCGGGCGCGTTGCCGTCACCCAGGCTCAGAATCTTAGCGCCGAACACTTTTTCGTAGTAGCGAGCCGATCGCTCGATGTCGGCGACGGTTAGAAAACATGCGATGCTGATTCCTTCCTTCGGAGGCATCTCGTAGCTCTTCTGTTCAACTTGTATGGCGTTCATTTATGGCTCCTTTCGATATGACGCTCATCATAAATACAGTGTCAGGCAATCTCGGTTTCAAATGAAGGTGAGAGACGGCGATCGCAGTTCTCATATCTGCTCGAATCAGCGGTACTTTAATTAAGCCAGAAGCCAACCCAGAAATTAAGTCAGAAGCACGACGACAAATTTAGCCGGAATTATTTTTTCGGCTCCCAAGCGTTTGAGACTATACATCCACTCGCGCCCGGCCAAAAACAATTTTTTCTCCGAAACTGCCATCGGCTCCCAGGAATCGGGAAGCCGATGCGACGTTCTCCGAAAAATATGCACGCGGGTATTTTTGTTCCAAAGCTTTGGCACGGAATGGCGAAGACCTTCTCATCTCCTTTGTTTCCTTACCCTTAACCGTCACCCACTTTCACTTCCCATAACCCATTTTTGAAAAAACGCGTACCCCTCCCCCCCGGTTTTGCGATGTGTATGCAAATAAACCACTTACAGCGATCTGTGGGCGATGTGTGTGCTAATAAAGGACTTAGCTCTGCGTAGCATAGGCTTCAGCCTGTGGCACCCAGACATCCAAAGCTGGGCGTTCTTGTTCTCGGCTCATTTTTCCTTCTCCGAGCTTCCTCAAATCTTTTCTCTTCGTCTCTGCTCCCGATCCCGAAGCTTCGGGATTCGGGACTGCGTTGATAGCTTTTTCCTATCTTTTCCATCCCCAAAAAGTGCACTATAATGCACTTTTTGGCAAAATCTCGGCCAAACATGCATTATAATGCATGCTCGTTACTTTCTAATGCCACCCACCTTGAACTCCAATCTCTCGACTGCGCTATGATGTCCCCTCAATGTCCTCCGAAGATCATCGCCTGGAAAAAGTACTGACCGAAATCGCGCGCTACGAACATCCGCTATTTGATTTCAGCGCGCGCGCCGCTAAAGAAGGCGTCGAAGTCCTGATCGATTTCAAAGCGAGCGGCGTCGAGGTTCATCAGTACGTTTTTCTTTTGCGTCCGCGAGAAATTGAAAACAAGCAATTCCCGTGGAGTTTTCAGCACCAGCTCTATGACTGTCTTCACGACTACGTAATTGAAATGTTCACGCTGAATCCGCAACGCGACGACACATGAACTCGCCCGAAAAAACGCCGCAAGAAAAAACTCCGCTCGCTCGCGAACTCGCCGCGCGCATTTCTGCAAACGGCCCAATCACTCTTTCGGACTACATGGAATCGTGTCTCTACGATCCCGATCACGGATATTACAGCAACGAAAAACGCACGCGCTTCGCCGACTACTTCACCAGCGTTGACGTTCATCCGATTTTTGGCCGTTTGCTCGCTCGCCAATTGGAACAGATCTGGCAAATTCTTGACCGTCCATCCGAATTTGTAATCGTGGAATCTGGCGCAGGAATTGGACGTTTGGCAAGACACATTCTCGATTTCGCCGCATCGCATCTCCCGGATTTTTATTCCGCACTTCACTATGTTGCAGTCGAGTGTTCCGCAGCTCGCCGCGCAACTCACAAAAAAAATCTCGCTGCGCATTTTGCAGTGGATCATGTGAAATCAAGCGCCGAGTTGCCTGGAAATATTTCCGCAGGCTGTATTTTATCCAACGAAATGTTTGACGCGATGCCTGTTCATCGCGTGATTCAACAATACGGTGAACTGCACGAAATAAAAGTTGGCTATGCCGACGGAATATTCGTGGATCACATCAGCAATATTCTCAGCCCCGGAATTGCGAACTATTTCGCGCGCCAGGAAATAAAATTAGTGGAAGGCCAGCACGCAGAGGCAAATCTCGCAGCGTGTAATTGGATTTCAGATGCAGCGCACCGCTTGAATCGCGGATATTTACTTACGATAGATTATGGATATCCCGCGCGCGAACTTTACAATCCGCGCCGCATGAACGGAACGCTGCTCGCCTATCGCGATCACAAAGTGAGTGAAAATTATTACGCCGCGCCCGGCGAGCAGGATTTAACCGCGCACGTAAATTTCACCGCGTTGGAAATTTGGGGAAGAGATGCCGGCCTGGAAACGCTCGGCCTGATTCCGCAAAGCCGATTCCTGGTTTCACTCGGACGCAAAAATGAATTTGCGGATTTATATGATGAAGGACAAAGTGAAACGGATCGCGTGCGCGCGCAGCTTCAACTTTCTTCGCTGATTCATCCGGAAGGAATGGGCCAAACTTTTCAGGTGTTCATTCAACAGAAGGGAATTAAATCCAACACGCCTCTGATCGGACTATCTCCGCTCTAATCGCGAAAACGCCCGGTTTTACTGGCCTTCTTTGTAAGGCGCTTTGGAATATTTGTCG
>DATBYL010000083.1:0-7089 GCA_036513735.1 Candidatus Acidiferrales bacterium | reverse complement strand
CCATAGATCACTTCTCCCTATAGAACGGTTTCTCGCAAAACTTCTTCGAGTGTCGTTTGCCCTGATGCAACTTTTGTAAGACCACTGCGCCGGAGCGTAATCATTCCGTTTTCCAGCGCTTTCTTTTTCAACTCAATCGCGGAAGCGCCAACCAAAATCAGTTCGCGCAATTCGTCATTAATTTCCATAACTTCATAAAGACCGGCGCGGCCTTTGTAGCCGGTGTTGTTGCAGGTTGCGCAGCCTTTACCCTGATAAACCGTGGTGGTTTTCACTTCTTCCGCGGTGTACCCGGCGTCCAGCAGAGCTTGTTCCGGAACTTCCAGAGGCTCCTTGCATCCGGCACAAATTCGGCGGACGAGGCGCTGAGCGCAAATCAAGTTCACGGAAGTGGCCACGAGAAATGGTTCAATTCCCATGTTCATCAAACGGCTGATGGTGGAAGGGGCGTCATTCGTGTGCAGAGTGGAAAGCACCAAGTGGCCGGTAAGCGCGGCTTTCACGGCGATTTCCGCGGTTTCAAAGTCTCGAATTTCTCCGACTAGAATAATGTTGGGGTCTTGCCGCAAGAATGCCCGGAGCGCGGTGGCGAAGTTCAGTCCGATCTGATCCTTCATTTGAACTTGATTCACTCCGGCCAACTGAAATTCGACCGGGTCTTCGGCGGTCATGATGTTTGTTTCGGGCGTGTTCAATCGCGAGACCGAAGAATAGAGCGTGTTCGTTTTTCCTGATCCTGTTGGGCCAGTGACCAGCACCATTCCGTATGGCCGCAGAATTTGCCGCTCGAACATGGTCAATGACTTTTGCTCGAAGCCGAGCTTGGTCATGTCCAGGCGCAAATTTTCTTTGTCCAACAAACGCATTACGATTTTTTCGCCGAAGAGGGTTGGAACCGTGGAAACACGGAAGTCGAGGTCTTTCTTCTTGCCGTCCCGCATGTACTTCAACATGATGCGGCCGTCTTGCGGCAGACGCTTTTCGCTGATGTCCAACTTGGACATAATTTTGATACGGCTGGTGATAGCGTCTTTCAATTTCAGCGGCGGCGACATTACATTTTGCAAAATACCGTCAATGCGCAAACGGACGCGCAATTCTTTTTCGTAAGGCTCGACGTGAATATCGCTCGCTCCGCGCTTCACGGCGTCGGTGAGAATCAAGTTCACGAGTTTAATGATGGGAGCTTCTTCCGCCGCGCGTTCGAGCGACGCGGCATCAATCTCATCTTCTTCGGCGCTGATTTCCAGAGCGGCGTCATCATCGGCGGTCAAATCCTTCATGACCTTGTTGAGTTCTTCGCCGCTCGAAACATCGCCGTAAAATTTCTGAATGGCGTCGTTGATGTCCGATTCCGACGCTACGACTGGCTCAACGTTGAAACCGGTCATGAACTTGATATCGTCCATCGCGAAAACGTTGGTGGGGTCGGTCATCGCGATGGTCAGCGTTGCGCCAACGCGCGATAGCGGGACAACCTGATAGCGCACAGCGGTTTCTTGCGGGATCAACTTGATGACAGCAGGTTCAACTTCGTAATACTTTAAATTGATGGAAGGAACGCCGTACTGGCGGGAAAGGACTTGAGTAATTTCATCGTCGCGGACGAATCCAAGTTTCATCAGGCACGTGCCAAGGCGGCCGCTATTCTTCTTCTGATACTCGATTGCCTGCTTCAACTGATCAGCAGTGATCAAGTTTTCTTTAATCAGAATTTCGCCGAGCCGGGCCGACATGCAGAGAACTCCTGAGTTGCTGGGCGCTATCCGCGCAACAGCAAAGACCTTCCGGTCTTTCTGATTAGAATTGAACCATTTTGGGGAACGTAGAGACACCTGTCCCGAAGTACAGTTGTAGCGTCAACGATATCGCCCCGAAAAGCTGCACTAAGTGTGCTTAATCGGGGCATGTGCCTTGACTCGCCAGTGGCAGGCCGCTATCTTCGGGTTTGGTGGGTTCCTGCTTGCTTAGCCAATCGCTAACATTAATTGCGGCATCAATGATGCTGACTTCATCTGCCGTGGAGCCCGCGTGACACAGCGATCCCGGCCTTCGCGCGTATGGCTATGGTTCAGCGGACTGCTGGTCACGATCCTGTTGGCTGCCGTATTCACGCTTGGCTCGCTCGGCCTGCCCGTAACACCCGATACGCGAAACGAAGTGATCGTCCTCTTCGCGGTTTCGACATTTGTCGTTGCGGCGCTGATCATATTTGGGCTGATGCTCGTGCGGACGGTGCTCCGGCTGAAAGCGCAACAACTCGGAGCGAGATTCCGAACAAAGATGGTTGTTGGCGCGATGGCGATTTCATTGCTGCCGGTCGTGTTCATGTTCGTCATCAGCTACGGACTGATGAATCGGACGTTGAGCAAATGGTTTCCGCAGCCGCTGGAACTTGCGGCCCAGGAAAGTCAGAAATTGATTAATGAACTGGGAAAACGCGAGCATGAACGGCTAAACGAATATGCGAAATCCGCTGCAAACGAATTGGGCTCAAATCCGACTTCCGATCAGGTGAAGGATTTATTCAATCGACTGCAACCCGGCGTGGACGCGCTGATTGTTCTTGACGCCAACGGCCACGCGCGCGCTGTTGCCGCGGATTTTCCGTTGTCGGAAAGCGATCCGGGCGCAGTTGATCGCAAGAGGCCAAGCGGCGCGGAAGTTTGGAAAGCGGGAAATGTGTACTCCAGCCTAGGACGCGCGGCGCTGGGCGATGGTTCGGTTCTGGTGCTGCGGCAGACGACGCAGGATGCGCTGGAACGCCCGGCGCGAATTCAAGCGCAGCTCGATGACTATGAACAACGCAGCAAATCCTACCGCGCGTTCAAGAATCTTGTCCTACTGACGCTTAGTTTCTTTACGCTGGCGCTGCTCGTTTCTCTTAGCTGGGTTGCGTTATTTCTTTCCAAACAAGTCACTGTTCCCATTCAGGCCCTTGCGGAAGGCACGCGCGAAATTTCTCGCGGCAATTTTCAACATCGCGTGGACGTCGACACGCACGACGAATTAGGAATGCTGGTGCAGTCATTTAATAATATGACCTCGCAGCTCGCGGACAGCCGCCACCAGATCGACGACTTCACGCGCAATTTGCAGGTAGCCGTGCAGGAAATTGAAAGCCGCCGCAAATTATTGGAGACCGTTCTGGAAAGTATTCCTACGGGCGTGATCTCGCTAGATGCTGATGGCCGCGTGGTTACATTAAACAGCTCCGCATACAGACTTTTCGGCGATTCGGCGCGCGACGCGCATACGCTGGACGATCTGGTGGGCAAAGAAGCGAGTGACGAGTTCCGGACGCTTTTGCGGCGCGCCCTTCGCATCGGCACAATTTCCAAAGCAATTGAGCTGCGCGCGCGAGGACGTGTGACCCATGCAGCTGTCACCGTCAGCGCGCTTGGGGCGAGCAGCGCAAATTCGGGATACGTGGTGGTTGTGGACGATTTGACGGACTTGCTGCGCGCGCAAAAACTGGCGGCCTGGCAGGAAGTAGCGCAACGAATTGCGCACGAAATAAAAAATCCGCTCACTCCCATTCAAATTTCCGCCGAACGTCTCGGGCGATTTCTTGTGCGCAATCGCGCGGATTCCCCTGCCGCTGTGCGCGATCTGGAATTGGAGAAAGTTGTGGCCGAATGCTCGACATCTATCGGGCGCGAAGTGGAAACGCTGAAATCCCTGGTGGATGAATTCTCACGATTCGTGCGCTTTCCACATGCACGCTTGGCACTTGCCGACGCGAATGTAATTGCCGCAGATGCGCTGGATGTTTTTCGCGGGCGGTTGGACGGAATTAAGATTCACACTGATTTTGCAATTGATCTGCCACCCATGCGTGCCGATAGTGAGTTACTGCGCAGCGTGCTGGTCAATTTAATTGATAACGCCGCCGAAGCGTTGGAAGGATCTCCGGCCAAGGAATTGCTGGTTGCCACGCGGACAGCCAGCCACGGCTCCGCACTGGAAATAATCGTGGCCGACACAGGACGCGGGATTTCTCCCGATGATAAAGACAAATTATTCTTGCCACACTTTTCGACGAAGGATCGCGGCACGGGACTGGGTCTGGCCATCGCCGCGCGCGTAGCGGCTGAGCATCACGGAAGCATCCGCGTAGAGGATAATTCTCCGGTTGGCTCGCGTTTCATTTTGAGGCTTCCGGTCGCAGAGGCCACACCCGCGCCAGTCGCTTCGGCGAGTTTAAAGTTATAATCTGCTAGCGAAGCCATGCCACCCACAATTCTTATCGTTGACGATGAAGCCGGAATCCGCGAGTCGCTCAGTTCCGTGTTGCGGGAGGACGGTTACCGCGTGGAAGCAGTCGCGTCGGGCGAAGATTGCCTGACATTCCTCCAGAATAAATCCGTCGACTTGATATTGCTGGACGTTTGGCTTCCAGGAATTGACGGCATGGAAACGTTGAAGCGCCTACGCGAATCTGAAAATTGTCCGATGGTGGTGATGATCTCCGGTCACGCAAATATTGAGGCGGCAGTGCGCTCCACAAAACTTGGCGCATTTGATTTCGTTGAAAAGCCGCTTTCCCTTGAAAAAATCGGGCTGGTGATAAAGAACGCGTTGGAGCAAGTGCGTCTGGAAGAAGAAAATCGGCGCCTTCGCGCGGAACTAGCCCAGCAGTTCGAGTTGATTGGCGCCAGCATGCCGGTGAAAGCTCTGCGCCAACAAGTTGCGCTCACCGCGCCGACGAATGGCCGCGTGCTGATTTACGGCGAAAGCGGAGTCGGCAAAGAAGTGGTAGCGCGTGCGTTGCATGAAGCAAGCCTGCGGAAAGCGCGTCCATTTGTGGAAGTGAACTGCGCTGCAATTCCGGACGAGTTGATCGAGTCCGAACTTTTCGGACATGTGAAAGGAAGTTTCACCGGAGCTACTGAAGATAAGATCGGCAAATTTCAGAAGGCTGACGGCGGAACATTGTTTCTGGACGAAGTCGGCGACATGAGCGTGAAGACGCAAGCCAAGGTGCTCCGCGTTCTGGAAGAGCAACGCTTCGAGCCGGTTGGATCGAACACCGCGGTGACGGTGGACGTGCGCGTGATCGCCGCTACAAATAAAAAGTTGGATGAAGAAATCGCGCGGGGCGCATTCCGCGAGGATTTATTTTACCGGCTGAACGTAATTCCCTTCTACATGCCTGCATTGCGCGAACGCGCCGAAGATATTCCTCTTTTCGCGCGCCATTTCCTGACTGAATTCAGCGCGGAGTATGGTAAGCGTCCGCGCGAAATGAGCGACGCAGCGTTAGAAATTCTGATGCGCTATTCCTGGCCAGGAAATGTGCGCGAATTGCGCAACCTGATTGAGCGCCTGGTGATTATTTGTCCGCAGCAGCGCATTGAACCGCATCATCTTCCGCCGGAACTTTTTCGTGGCGCGAAAAGTGCGCAGCATCCGTACGCCTCGTTGCACGAAGCGCGGTCCGCATACGAGCGCGATTTTATTCTGCGTAAACTGGAAGAACATCAGTGGAACATGACGCACACCGCCGAAGCGCTGGGACTGGAACGCAGCCATCTGTACAGAAAAATGAAGACGCTTGGCATATCAACCGCCGAATCCTAGCGCTTCGCGCGAAACTTCCCGTATAATCCGCAAGAGCTTCCCTCGAATGATTGGCAAAGAAATAGGCCACTATCGAATCACTGCCCGGCTGGGCGATGGTGGCATGGGTGTCGTTTACAAGGCGGAAGATTCCCGCCTGGGCCGCAACGTCGCTCTGAAATTTCTTCCTGACGACCTCGCACGCGATCCGAACGCGCTTGAACGATTCACCCGCGAAGCGCGCGCCGCCTCCGCGCTAGACCATCCCAACATTTGCACGATTTATGAGATCGGCGAAGCTGACGGGATCACGTTCATCGCCATGCAATTTTTGGAAGGCGCCACGCTGAAGCAATTAATCGGCACACAGCCGATGACCCTCGACCAGATCCTCGACATTGGCACGCAGATAGCCGACGCGCTGGACGCTGCGCACGTCAAAGGAATTATTCATCGCGATATAAAGCCCGCGAACATTTTTGTGGATACGCGGAACCGCGTGAAACTTCTGGATTTCGGCCTGGCCAAACAAACGGGAGCGGATCGCGGCGCAACTGTAGCTTCAAACGCCACGATAGCTTCTGATGCGACAGTATTGAATGACACCGACTCCAACTTGACCAGTCCCGGCACCGCTGTTGGCACCGTGGCGTACATGTCACCTGAGCAAGCGCTGGGCAAGCCGCTCGATTTGCGTACGGATCTTTTTTCGTTCGGCGTGGTGCTTTATCAAATGTCCACCGGCTCGGCTCCTTTTTCCGGACAAACTACCGCCGCGATATTCGATGCCATTTTACATCGCGCGCCAACTGCTCCGGTGCGATTGAATCCCGATATGCCCGCCGGGCTTGAGCGAATCATAGACAAACTTCTTGAGAAAGATCCCGAGATGCGCTACCAAAGCGCCGCGGATGTTCGTAGCGATCTGAAACGGCTGAGGCGCGAAACGGATTCTTCACGCGTAGTTCTGGCGGCGTCGGGTGATATGCCAGCTTCGTCGCAATCTCGAGTAGTGGGCGCGGCGGGCAGCGGCTCTGCGCGCGCGGCGTCGGGTTCTGCAGCGGCGGCACAATTGGAATCAAGCCACTCGGCAACCACCGGTTCAGGCGCAACTGGCGCTTCCCTACTGGCAAGAATGGGCTGGAAACTTTGGGCCCCCGTTGCAGTCGTCGGCGTTGCCGCAATTTCGATTGGCGGATACATGTTTGCGCACAAGCCGGCGATGCTGGCGGAAAAAGATTCTGTGGTCATTGCGGATTTTACGAACACCACGGGCGATACCGTTTTCGATGGAACTTTGCGCCAAGGTTTATCCGTTCAGCTCGAGCAATCGCCCTATCTAAATATTCTTTCAGACGCACAAATCACCCAGACCATGAACCTGATGGGCCACCCTCCTATGGAGCGCTTAACAGACGATATGGCCCGCCAGGTTTGCGTGCGATCGAATAGCCACGCAACCATCGAAGGATCCATCAGCCAGATTGGAAACGAATTCAGTCTGATCGTGAAAGCAGTGAACTGCTC
>DATBYL010000082.1:0-4680 GCA_036513735.1 Candidatus Acidiferrales bacterium | reverse complement strand
CCCGCCACGACGCCTTCCGGAAATGTGGACGGCATGGTCGTCTCTCATTTAATCGGACGCGGCGCTCCCGAGTTAATTCGCTTCTGGGGCGAACCGCCGCTCGTTCGCGAACCGGATATTGTTTTGTTCGGCGTGGATCGTCTTGATGCTCCCGAAAAAATTGCGCTCGATCGCTCGCCCATTCGCCGCTATCTTGGCGACGATATTCGCCGCACCGGCGTCACCGCTGCCGCCGAATCCGCCGTCGCCCGCATGCAAGGCGGCCAGCACGAATTTGTTTTGCATCTGGATGTGGACGCGATTTCCAGCAACGAATTCACCGCCGCTACTTACGGGGCCGGCGATGGTGGCATGAGCCTCGCCGACGTTCAAAAAGCGATGGCGATTTTCGCCGTGCGTCCCAATATGGTTGCGCTCGAAGTATCCACCTACAACCCAGCGCTCGATCCCGATGGCAGCGTCGCAAAAGTTTTGGTGGAATTGCTGGTGGGCGTACTGACCGTGCGCCTCGCCGCCCTCGAATCTCCAGCCGAAACTGCGGTCGAAGCAAATAATCCAGTATCCGCGCCGGCTAGCGATGCGCCTCCAACGGAAGCGCACGCCGAACCATCCGCTCCGGAACTACCCGCGGAAGGTTCTGCGCCACCCGCCGAACCCGAAAGTTCCGAGCAGCAAGAATCTTCCGACGCGAACGAAACTCCCGACGCATAGCCGCCTATCGTGGCGAAATCGGCGGCACCGGCGGCTCGTCGCCGTCCCAGTCCGGCGTGTATCCGTAGTGCGAATGAATCTGGCTCGCCCACGTTTCGTCTGTCATGTCCGGCCACTTATCTTTGTCGAATCCGGGCGCATTCTTCAGCCGGTCCTGATCGATATTCAGAACGGCAACTTTGTTGTCCACATCAAATCCAAGCGCTTCAAATGGAATTGCGAAATTTTTATCGCCCATTCCCATAAATCCGCCGAATGAAAGAATCGCGTACGCTACGCGGTCGTCTCGGGAATCAATCACCAAATCTTCCACCTTGCCAAGATCTTTGCCTTCGCCGTTTATGACTTTCGCTCCCAGAAGAGATTTCTTCACCACGATGGTGTAAGGCCCTCGCGCTTGTCTCGTCGCTGTTGACATGGAATCCTCCGCTTTCGTGAAGCGCTAAATTTCTCTAGCCGCATCTTGCTTTCCGGCGCGCGATACGGCCATACACGATTGACTGCACTCTACGAGTGAAGGAACCTTAGACTTGGATGAGAGCAGCGTGATTTGAAAGCGGTAGAAGCAGCCCCGCCGCCGAAGCGCGGGACTGAAATCAAATTTAGTGAGGAAATCAAAAACAGACTGGTGCAGGGCGTCGGAGTCGAACCGACAACGGGGAAAATCCCCAGCGGATTTTAAGCCCGCCGCGTATGCCAATTTCGCCAGCCCTGCACCGGCTAACGCGGCAAACAAAGAATATCACGCCTTGCGCTGCTTTCCGTATTCTGTTGCGCTTTCATCGGATGAAGGAACTCTCGCCGCGGGTTATACTCCTACGGTTTGGCTTCGCTTCAAGAAACTGGAGGATTCGCGTGCGTCTCGCCATCATCACATTCGCTGTTCTCGCACTCGTCGGAGTCACCGGCTCGCCGTCCCCGTCCGCCACGCCGTCCGACGCGGTAATCGACAACGACTACGTTCACGTTTTCGTCCAGCCCATTGATTCCAGAAACGTCGCGCTCTCGCACAAATTTGACGCGCTGTGTGTCAGCGTCTTCGCCGCCGCACCGAAGGTTCAACACAATAAGAATATCCCCGGCCAACCTCTTCCGTACGTGCAGGCCGATTATTTTGACCGGCAGGAGCAGCAAATCATGGCGATCCCCATGGAAAGCGATCCGATTAAATCCATTTGGATCGAATTCAAATCGGAGCCTCCGCAATCGCCGTTCGATCGTGACGCGGTCAAACTCGATCCCCAGCACAATCTAGTGCTCTTCGAGAATTCTCACGTCCGCGTCGTCCGCGTTCACTTCGGCCTCGGCGAAAAAGGTCCGGTCGTGGACAAGCGCCCGCGCGTAATAATTCTTCTAACCGACATGCACGCCGACGTAGCCCGCCGCGAAGGCGACCCGCCGTCTCCACGCGACGGTAAAGCCGGAGTAATTCAATGGAGCCTCGGCGGCAGCCAGGCCACCATGAATCGCAACGAAACCGTACTCGATAACATCGTCGTCGAAATAAAAGCGAAGTAGCGTCCAACGCAACTGTGTAGCCCCCGCCGTGGCGGGAACCCGGCGTCTTTGCGCTCGCAAAATGCAAACCCGGGGCCTTTGAATCTAATCTCATCCCGCCCACGTCTAATATTCTCGCGGCAATAAGCTATAATTCCATCGGAGGCAATCCAGAGTGGCTACCCCTACCACGCATTCGGCCAGCGCTGCGCGCGGCACGTTCAAGAACGAAGTAATCCTCGATTTCAGCAAGGAAGAAAACGCCGCGAAAATGCGCGAAGCCATTGCGCAGGTGCGTAAGCAGCTCGGCCGCGAATATCCTTTAATCATCGGCGGCGAAAAAATCACGACCACCGACAAGATAAAATCCGTAAATCCCGCGAAGCCCTCGGAAGTCGTCGGCATCCACCAGAAAGCCGGAGCCGAGCACGTCGAACCTGCAATGCAGGCCGCGCAGAAAGCATTCAAATCTTGGAGCGTCACCGCATGGGAAGATCGCGCCAGTATTCTTTTCAGTGCCGCGGATATTATCCGCAAGCGCCGCTTTGAATTCGGCGCATGGCTTGTGTTTGAAGTTGCGAAAAATTTCGGCGAAGCAGATGCCGACATCTGCGAAACCATCGACTTCCTGGAATTTTATGGCCGCGAAGCGTTACGTCTTTCCGCCGCGGAACCTGTCGTGCAACTTCCCGGTGAACGCGACACCTTGCAGTACATTCCTCTCGGAGTGGGCGCCGTTATTCCTCCGTGGAATTTTCCCTGTGCAATTATGGCGGGAATGACCACAGCCGCAGCCGTTTGCGGCAACACGGTAATCCTGAAGCCCTCGAGCGATTCGCCAACCATCGCCGCGAAATTTATGGAAGTCCTTGAGGAAGCGGGAATGCCGGTCGGTGTGGTGAACTTCTGTCCCGGTGCAGGCTCAAGTTTTGGCGACGCCATCGTCAAGCATCCCAAAACGCGCTTCATCGCTTTCACCGGATCGCGCGACGTCGGCCTCGGCATTCACGAACGCGCCGCCGCCCCGCAAAAAGGACAAATCTGGATTAAGCGCACTATTCTTGAAATGGGCGGCAAGGACGCCATCATCGTTGACTCCGAAGCCGACGTAGATTCCGCCGTCGAAGGTGTCGCTCAATCCGCGTTCGGCTTTCAGGGACAAAAATGCTCGGCCTGTTCCCGCGCCATCGTCGACGAAAAAGTTTACGATCAATTTGTCGAGAAGCTAAAAGCGCGCGTTGCCAAAATTGCGGTAGGTGATCCCACCGAAAACGCCACCATGTGCGCCGTAATCAATGAAGCCGCCATGAAATCCATTCTTAATTACATTGAAGTCGGCAAAAAAGAAGGCCGTCTCTTGAACGGCGGTGGACGCGACACCAAAGCCGGAGAGGGTTATTTCATTCAGCCCACGGTAATCGCTGACGTTCCCGCAACTTCGCGCATTTCGCTCGAAGAAATTTTCGGCCCGGTACTTGCCGTCATCAAATCAAAGAATTACGACGACGCGCTGGCCATCGCCAACAACACCGACTACGGACTCACCGGAGCTGTGTATACAAAATCAGCAGAAAAAATCGAACGCGCCAAACACGAATTCCACGTCGGTAATCTCTACATCAATCGCAAATGCACCGGAGCAATGGTTGGCGCGCATCCCTTCGGCGGATTCAATATGTCCGGCACCGATTCCAAAGCCGGCGGCGCCGATTATCTCTACCTCTTCACCCAGGCCAAATCCATCGGCCAGAAGATTTCGTAGGGGCCATCCCGCTCGTTTCGCGGGATCGCCTTCTTCTTTCTTTATCATCACTAAAAACCAAAAGCCCCCGGAAAAAATCCGGGGGCTTTCGTTTTTGCATTTGAATTTTCTAAAACTAATTTAATTCTACTGATCCTTCCAGTTCGGCACGCGTCCCGGAGTATGCGCTACTCCAGCCGCGTCCAATGACTTATCCAGCTTCGGCAAATCCACTTCCACCAGTAGCCTTAGCTGTGCCAGTACCGGAGCAAATGCCGTTGCCGCATATTTGTAATCGTCTTCCAACGTTTTCGTCGGACGCGCACTGTTTGAGCCGGTGCCTTGCACCACTCGCCCAATGCGCTGGGAAATTGAAGGCGGAGTTTGCTCCTCATGTGTCCGCGCGAAATTATCTCCGCGCAGATCCAGCAGGATTTTATCGTTCCGCTTCTTCAAATCTTCCGTCGTCTTCAGCAGCGACGGATCAGTTCCAGGAAACGCCGTCAGCGCGCGCTTCACCGTCGAAAGCTCCGTGTCATTGTTGGTTGCGATTTCCAGTGCCGCGGTTACGGCGGCCTGCAATTTCGCAGCCTTCTTCTGGAATGCTTCCTTCGCCGCGCGTTCCGCCGGAGGAAGCGGCTGCACATCCAACGCCACTACGTTAAACTCCACTGGCCCCGCCAGCTTCGTCGTAGTGCCGCCGGAAATCAGCGAGATGGAAACTTTATATT
>DATBYL010000081.1:0-2901 GCA_036513735.1 Candidatus Acidiferrales bacterium | reverse complement strand
CGCGCTTTCCAAACTTTTTTCACGCGATCCTCACGCCGATCCCGCAAGTCTCCTGCGTGATTACAGTTCTGCCATGCGCGAACTGGCCAAAAATTATCCTGACGATCCCGACGCCGCCACTCTCTACGCCGAAAGCATTTTCGATATTCACAATTGGAAACTCTGGACCAATGACGGCCAGCCCTCACCCGGCACGCTGGAAGTTGTCGCTCTGCTGAAAGAAGTTATTCGCCGCTGGCCAAATCACGTCGGCGCAAATCATTTTTATATTCACGCGCTCGAAGCGTCGCCGTATCCGGAACGCGCTCTCGCCAGCGCTCACTTGCTGGAAACTCTCGTGCCCGGCGCCGGACATCTCGTCCACATGCCCGCGCACATTTATATGCGCATCGGAGATTACGCCGCCGCCGTAAAAAGTAATCAAGCCGCAATCGCCGCCGATCGCGCGTATTTTAATTTGCAAGGCGCGTCGAACATCACTTACCGCCTGGGCTACGCGGAACACAATTATTTATTTCTGATTGCCGCCGCCGAAATGGATGGCGACTACGACCCCGCTTTGAACGCCGCAAAACAATTGGAATCCGACGCGCACGACCCGCACCTTGAAGCCGGCCTCGCCGAAAAATTAATGGTCAACGCAATTCTCGTTCCGTTGCGTTTCGCAAAATGGGACGACGTGCTCGCGCTTCCCGCGCCGGACAAAACTTTTATGGGCCTCGCATTTTTCTGGCATTACGCTCGCGGTTGCGCCTTCGCCGCCAAAGGAAATCTCCAGCGCGCCGAAGAGGAGCAAGGTTCCATGCACTCAATTTTCAATCAGCTCCCCCAAGGCCCGTCCGGCATCATGCCATTCAGTTGGAAAACCACTCATGACATCGCATCAACCGCATTAGCAGGACGAATCGCCGCGGCGCGCAAAGATTTCGCCGCTGCCATTGCCTGTTGGCGCGCGGAAGAAGCCGTTCAAGATAAAATGGGATTTCAGGATCCGCCCGCGTGGTATTACCCCATGCGCGAAACTCTGGGCGCCGTCCTTCTGCAAAATGGCCAGCCCGCCGAAGCCGAAAAGGTTTTTCGCGATGATCTAAAACGGAATCCAAAAAATCCGCGCTCGCTTTTCGGATTATGGAAATCTTTAGAAGCAGAAAAAAAACCGGACGAAGCAGCCGCCGCGCGCAAATCATTTGAACCCGCTTGGAAGGGCGCGCCAAACCAACTTCGCATCGAAGATTTATAACACGTCTACTAATTCCCCGCCGGCCTTTCCACATGATCAATCACAATAATTCCCAGCGGACTCTTCATCGCTTCCAATTTCAAGCCCAGCTGATTCTGCAGCGCCTCAGAAAGTGGACCGATGTTGAAATCTGCCGACGCCTGCGATTGTTTCTGAACCGGCGGCGGCATAAAAGTGAAATCATATATTCCGGTCAGTCCGGTCTTATCGACAATCGTTCGATCCAGTTGCGGCAAAAGCGCAACGAGTTCCGAAATCGCCGTCCCTTGAAACACCAGCCGCCCGTTTGCTTCCTTTCCCGCAGTGCCCGGTCCCGAAGGCATACCGGTCGGAAGTGTCGCTCCCTTTTTGTAAGTGTCGGCGGGATTCGCTGCCCGTAATTTCGGTCCGTTTTTCGCCAAGCTCAGCACATAAACCGGCAGCTCTTTGGAATCGCGATGTACCGTCAGCTTAAATCGCTCCGCCAAAAGTGCTTGCAGCATTTGCTGGCTTTGCAACGTGCGCGGCTCTTGCTTAAGTTTCCACAACGCGTCCGCCACAGGCCTGTCTATTTTCGCGTCTACGTCATACTTTTCAGAAGTTGCCCAGCTCGGCGCTCCCACCACGCGCCCATCATCCACTCCCGGCGCAACTTCAATTCCATACGCCGCTCGAATCAAATCCATCAGCGTCACATTCGTTGCAAGGATTCCACCGTTAAGCATCATCGTCCGAACCGGCGACAAAGTTCCCAGCGCCGGACCAGATTGATTTGCCTTGATAGAAACAGATTCAAATTCAAACTTAATCATCCCCGCGTCTTGCGCCTGCGAACGCGCGCGGCCGTGCGTTGCGCTCGCAGCACCAAACACGATTAGCGCAGCGAGTGCCAACAACCCAGATGCGATCAACATTCGCTTTCCTACATTTTCGTTATGCATTTTGGGAATCAATTCATCCTCGAAGAACAAATCGTTTCAACTCCGCACGCCGCTAATTTCCCGAAGGCCTTTCAACATGGTCGATCACGATAATCTCGACTGGGCCTTTTCCTGCCTCGAGTTTCAATCCGAGCTGCTCCTGTATCGCGGCGAACAGAGAGGGTTCGTCGGAATCCGATGACGGCAATGCGGGCCGTTCGATTGGCGCGGCGCCACCTGGAGCCTGAAGTCTATCATCCGGAGTAAATCGCAACTTAAAATCATAGGCGCCCATAAGGCCGGTCTTATCTGTTACGGGATGGCCCAACATTTGCGTTAACTCTCCGGCGAGATTCGCAATCGTCACCGCTTGCGCCGTGATCCACCCGTCGAAAACTCCCCCGCTCATATCGCCCGGCCCGCCTAGGCTACCGTCAGGATTTTTGATTCCGTCGGCATAGGTGTCACCTGGTTTTGCCGCCTGAAGTTTCGCGCCGCTCTTCGCGACGACTAGGTCGTAGATGAGGAGTTCGCGGGCTTCGCGATGGACGGTGAGCTTGAACCGGTCCGCCAAAAGCGTTTGAAGCATTTTCTGTTGCGCGAGCACGCGCTGGCCGGGGTTCAACTTCGCCAGGGCATCAGCGGTGGCGGCGTCCATTTTTGCTTCGATGTCGAATCTTTCCGTGGACAGCCATGCCGGTCCACCGGAAATGCGAAATCTTTGGGTTCCGTATCCGTACGCCGTTGAGATCATCTGCTGAG
>DATBYL010000080.1:0-6144 GCA_036513735.1 Candidatus Acidiferrales bacterium | reverse complement strand
GTGCGCGCGGCAGCAGTTCCGCTCGTGATTTCCGCCGGCAAATCGTCGCGCGAAATTTCTTCGCCTCGCGCGAACACCAAGCTGCGCTCCAGCGCATTCTTCAGTTCGCGAACGTTTCCCGGCCAATCGTAATGCATTAATGCGCCCATCGCATCGCGGCTCAATCGTGCTGGACGTCCGCCTCGATTCATGTTCGCGCAATGTAATTTTAGAAATGCCGCGATGAGTAACGGGATATCTTCCTTCCTTGCGCGCAGTGGCGGCACTAGCAGCGAGACAACATGCAATCGATAATACAAATCTTCGCGAAATCTGCCGGCTGCAATTTCCGCGGGCAAATCGCGATGCGTCGCACTAATCACACGGACGTCGACGGGAATCGTTTGCGTACCGCCTAGGCGCTCGATCACTCGATTCTCAAGGACGCGCAAAACCTTTGCTTGCGTCACGGGATTCATGTCGCCAATCTCGTCCAGAAAGATCGTGCCGCCGTTTGCCAGCTCGAATTTTCCTTTCTTCTGTTGGGCTGCGCCGGTGAACGCGCCTTTTTCATAGCCGAATAATTCGGACTCGATTAAATTTTCCGGCAGGGCTGCGCAATTTAAAGCAATAAACGGTTTAGCGGCGCGCGCTGACCGCGCATGAATTTCCTGCGCGAGCAAATCCTTGCCCGTTCCACTTTCGCCCAGGATCAAAACAGTCGAATCCGTTTCAGCCACGCGAGCGGCCATCTCAAATAGTTTCCGCATTTCAGGAGTGGCGCCAAGCATTGGGCCGAATTCGCCTTCGGTCACTAGCCGCTCGCGTAGACACGCGTTTTCTTGCTCGAGTGTCGAAAGTCTCAGCAAATTACCGACGCGCATGCGCAATTCTTCAACGTCAAATCCTTTTGCCAAATAATCCGCCGCGCCAAGTTTCAACGCCTCGACCGCCGTGCGCGCTGTGTCAAGCGCGGAAACAACAATAACCGGCTGAGAATGTCCCGCTTCGCGCATCCATCGCAAGAATGACATTCCGTCTTCGCCGCTCATAACAATGTCCAGCAAAACTAGATCTGCGCGCTCACGCACCAACGCTTCTCGCGCTGCCGTCGCGCTGTCTGCTTCGGCGATTCGATAGGCGTGTTCCAGCACGCGCCGCAACGCGTATCGCGAAGCAGCTTCGTCATCCACAATTAAAATTGTTCGCACAGACATGGCCGTTGCTCCCTTTCGCGCGAGCTATTTTTCGAGATCGATTAGCGGCAATCGCACAATAAATTTCGCGCCGCGTCCGTTCGCCACCGGGCTTTCGCAAATCACGCTTCCGCTCAATTCCAAGACCCGCCGCTCCACAATCGCCAAACCCAATCCAGTTCCGCTGGGCTTCGTAGTAAAAAACGGACGAAAAACATTCCCGCGATTCTCGGGGGAAATACCTGGCCCGTCGTCAATTACAGTCACCACGACTTCCTGCGCGTCGCGCGTTGCACCAACAGAAATCGCGCCGCCGTCAGTCATCGCTTCAATCGCATTTACCACGAGATTCGACAAAATATCCGCGAGCGCTTCTTCAGGCCCAGTAAGAGAGAGCCCGGCGGATTCGTCATTCAAGATGAGACTGACTCGCCGCCGCTCTGCATCGTGTCGCAAAAGTGAAATCACCTGCTCGGCCACTGCGCTCACATTGACTCGACTGGGCGCTGCACTAGAAGCCCGCACGACGGGCCGCGCGTATTGCAGCAATTGATTTAGTTTGGCGCTTAGCCGATCCAACTCGCTCAGCACCATCGACAAATCGCGCTGCGCGTCCGCAGGCAGAGCCGAATTTTCGAGCTGCACCTGCAAAATTGTTTTCATCGAGCCCAGCGGATTTTTCAAGTTGTGCGAGATGCTTGCGGCCATCTGACCCACCAGCGCCATGCGTTCGCGCTCGTCCAATTCCCTTTCGAGCGCCACCTTTTGTTCGATCACGCGGCAAAGTTCGATCACTGCGGGTAATTGTTCGGCCAGAAAATTCAGCGCCGCAGATGCCTCCCCAGAGATCGCCGAGCCGACGGGCACAACTTCCAGCTCGCCCATCTCGGCGCCCGGTTTTCCCAGTCGCAATCGCACCGGCTGGCCTGCCCAGGCTGGGCGCGCCACCGATATATCGCCGCGCCGTTGCCCATCATCCATAAGCGGGCCATTTGCGCCCGACGGATTCAAACGTATCCGCACCAACTCCAATCCAAATTCCTGCCGAATATGTTCCTCTGCAAACTCAATCAGCCGTCCAGACTCGCCCCGCAAAGCCTCGCGCTGCAGTTCCGCGCTCAACTTCTGCAGACGATCCACCTGCTCATGAAATCCCTTCCTCAACAATCGACTAGCTAGACGTTGCAGTGGCTCAAAGAACGCCAACAGCAAAAATAATAAAAACCCCGCAGTGGCTTCGGGCGGAAAATACGGTTCGGCCCATCCGCTGACTCGCCGAACGACGCTCAAATAAAGCACCGCTAAGAACGCAATAGAAACGGAATAAACCAAACTCTTCTGCGAGCCGATTCCGGGAATCTTGTAACGAACGATCGCATATACAACTGTGGCGAGCGGAAGTATCCAAGCGAGAATAGGGCCGATCAAAATCCAAAGTCCAAATTCGCTAAACGGCGAAATGTAAAAAACGGCGTGGCCCTTCCACTCAATTGTGCTGAACACGACCACGCGAATCGCGAGCAGACCAATTGCCGCAAAACAGACGGCCAGAAAATTGTGGAATCGCGTCTGCGTGGAGCTATGAGTTCGACGCGCGAGGAAAGTTTGGACAGCCACGCAGACAACGATGGAGACAATCAGCCAAATGACGTAGGGCCGTCCGTAAATACTGCCCCTGAAAACGGAGTTTGACGGGTCGTGCATGAATTTGAGTTCGCTTGAAATTAGCCATGCAAAATATGGGACGGGAGCATAGTTGGCCGCGATCAGCGCGTTAAGCCACCACGTCTTCGGCAACGCCAGCTGACCTCGACCGTAAGCAAATTGCGCGTGCACCAGAAGCCCCGGAAGCGCTACAAGTCCAACCGATGAAAGCAGCGAGATGAGCGGGCCCAAATACGACGGAAATTCACCTGTGTACTGGAGGACAGCGTTCAGAAATAGTAGCCCGCTGGAATAGATAAGAAATAATGCAAGCGACAGGAAAAAGAACACGCGCTCAAACGTCCTCCGTCTCCGATAACCTAGGATCAGGATCATCAGAAAGAGGGACAGGAGCGTCCCTGCACTTAAGATTACGAGCAGTAGATTTGCCTCAAAGTCCATCGAAATCCGGCCCCGATTCTAGCCACTCCACAATCAGCAAATCAACAACCAACTGCAATATTTTCCTTACACCTTCAAGCTATTGAAAATAAATACCTTATCTAGCGGGGATCGACGAAATCCACAGGTTGAGTGTCTCCTACTCACTTGACATGTCAGCCCCTTCCGACTATATTAGCAGTCGCGTCAGAGGAGTGCTAACGCACTCTTTTGACTCCTCAAAGCATCAAAGAACGGCTAAGAAGGTCATTCCGACCAAACATCACGGAGGACAAGCACACATGGCAGTGAATATCACCCCCCTGCATGACCGAGTTCTGGTCAAGCGGATAGAAGATAAAGAAACCGTTCGGGGCGGCATCATCATCCCTGATTCGGCAAAAGAAAAGCCACAGGAAGGCGAAGTGGTTGCCGTCGGCGCAGGAAAAATCGAGAAGGGCGCACGCATTCCCCTCGACGTGAAAGCCGGCGACCGCATTCTTTTCGGCAAATACAGCGGTTCCGAAATCAAAATTGAAAACGAAGAATACCTCATCCTTCGCGAGGACGAAATCCTGGCGAAGCTCAGCGGCGCGTCAAAAGCGGCCGGCGGCAAGAAGTAATTTCCGCCAGCGAAACGCAATCGTCGCCTGCAATTTCTAGTTGTCGCTAACTAAAAAGTTTAGCCAGTTCAATCCAACATTTTCCAAAGTTCGCGAAGCGAATAGGTTCACTAATCTCTAGGAGGAAGAAGTCTCATGGCAAAGCAGATCGTAACAGGCGAGGCATCCCGCCAGGCTATCCTGCGCGGTGTGAACGCACTGGCTGACGCCGTAAAGATCACGCTGGGCCCCAAGGGCCGCAATGCAGTGATCGAAAAGAAATTCGGCGCACCAGTGATTACCAAAGACGGCGTGACCGTCGCGAAGGAAATCGAGCTGCAAGATCCGCTCGAAAACATGGGCGCACAGATGGTGCGCGAAGTGGCGTCGAAGACTTCTGACGTAGCAGGCGACGGCACCACCACGGCAACCGTTCTGGCGCAGGCCATCTTCCGCGAAGGCGTGAAGACGGTAGCGGCAGGCGCCAGCCCCACGGCGTTGAAGCGCGGCATTCAGAAGGCGGTTGATACCGCCGTCGAAGAAATCCGCAAGCTTCATCGTGACGTCAAGGGCGAAATGATTGCCCAGGTCGGCACAATTTCCGCCAACAATGACAAGCAAATCGGCAGCATCATTGCCGAAGCGATGAAGAAGGTCGGCAAGGATGGCGTAATCACCGTCGAGGAATCCCGCACGATGGAAACCACGCTTGAAGTGGTCGAAGGTATGCAATTCGACCGCGGCTACCTTTCCCCTTACTTCGTTACCGATCCAGAGCGCATGGAATGCAACCTGGAAGATCCCTACATTTTGATCAACGAAAAGAAGATCAGCTCGATGAAGGATCTTCTGCCGTTGCTCGAACAAGTTGCGCGCGCAGGCAAGCCGCTCTTGATCATCGCAGAAGACGTCGAAGGCGAAGCACTCGCAACCCTCGTTGTGAACAAGCTCCGCGGCACGCTCAATTGCGCTGCCGTTAAGGCTCCGGGCTTCGGCGATCGCCGCAAAGCGATGCTGGAAGATATCGCCATCCTTACCGGTGGCAAGGCTCTCACAGAAGACCTCGGCATCAAGCTGGAGAACGTGAAGATCGAGGATCTGGGCCGCGTCAAGAAAGTTACGATTGATAAGGACAACACCACTCTCGTCGAAGGCGCAGGCAAGCCGGCGCACATCGAAGGCCGCGTAAAACAAATGCGCGCGCAAATCGAAGACACCACTTCGGATTACGACCGCGAGAAACTGCAAGAGCGGTTGGCGAAGTTGGTCGGCGGAGTTGCAGTAATTAAAGTGGGCGCGGCAACCGAAACCGAGTTGAAGGAAAAGAAGGCTCGCGTTGAAGACGCCATGCACGCCACACGCGCTGCGGTCGAGGAAGGCATTGTTCCGGGCGGCGGCACAGCTCTGGTTCGCTGCATCCCGGCGCTCGAAAAGCTCAAGCTCGAAGGTGATGATGCCATCGGCGTCAACATCGTCAAGCGCGCGCTCGAAGAGCCAATGCGGCAAATCGCGCACAACGCAGGCTTTGAAGCTGCCGTAATTATCGGCCGCGTTCGCGAATCCAAAGATGAAAATTTCGGCTTCAACGCCGACACCGGAGAATATGGCGACCTGGTGAAGTCAGGCGTCATTGACCCGGCGAAAGTTACACGGCTCGCGCTGCAGAATGCAGCGTCGGTTGCCGCGCTGATGCTCACCACCGAAGCGCTGGTGGCGGACATCCGCGAAGACGAGAAGAAGGGTGCAGCAGCCGGCGGTCACAGCGGCGGACCCGGCGGCATGGGCGGCGGAGGAATGTACTAAACTTCGTTTCGCAACATTCCGCAGACAAATTAGGGGCGGCCGAGATTCGGTCGCCCCTTTTGTTTTGACGTATGATCCCCGCATCTCTGTTTTAGCCCTCTACAATATTTTCGTGCCTCATCCGTCTTCAGTAGTGGATGGGCGAACCGTGGAGCATAGCCGCGATGGCCGAACGAGATCGTCAGATTTCCGATATCGTCGCGGAACAACGCGCCCGGCTGCGCAATTTCATCCGGCGCCGCGTGCCCGATCCTTCTGACGCAGAGGACATCGTGCAGGAAGTTTTCTACGAACTGGTAGAAGCCAATCGCCTGCTGATGCCCATCGAGCATGTGACCGGCTGGCTGTATCGCGTCGCGCGAAATCGAATCATCGACCTTTTCCGGAAGAAAAAGCCGGAGCGATTCAGCGACGCAACAATCGAGAATGAGGACGGCGAAATCTTGCAGGTTGAAGATCTGTTGCCGTCACCGGATGCA